>JABDKS010000714.1 GCA_013002105.1 Pirellulaceae bacterium
TCACTGGGCTGCAAATCAGCTTTGGCTGGTTCGTTCATCGGTCTTCCCGCTAAATCAAGGTGCAAATACAGGTCGGGGGGGGCGGTCGCCATCAACCGCGGAAAATCAGTCTATCAAATCGCAAAGGTGGAACAAGCGGCGCCGGCATCCAGGTCGTCGGAATCAATCCATTCGACGTCAGCGGATTAGATTTGCCCAAAAAACCGTTACTATCGGTCCACTTTGGATCAAATCGATCGCATTGGAATCGTCAGTCTGTTTTGAATCGTCAGTCTGTCGGCATGCGACGGGTCTGCTGGAACGCCAGCAGGCATGCGAAAATCATCACAACGAAGATCGCTAGGCCGCTAACGCTCGTCAGTACCTTTAACGCGTAATCCCCAGGCGATACGACCCGTAAAAAGATTCGAGTGGAGAAATAATTGAAAAGCGGCAGCAACATCAAACCTGCAAGGATGATTCGAGTCGGCAATCCCACTGTTTTCCAGCCGGCGACCCGACCAATCATCAAGCCGCCTAGCGGAGCGATCAACACCAACGAATCGTAAAACTGATGATAGAGACTTGCTAAGAACGCTGACAAAATTAGTAGACCGGTCAACCCCGCCGCCCCGTCATCGATTCCTAACTGAGCCCGGCGATACAGCAGCACCATTGGGACGGCCAGCACAGCGAACATCACCAACAGATGAATCGTTTGGTCCGGGTCCACTTCCAGCCACTTCGCCGCGACAGCCAGAATATCCAAACGTGTCCAGGAATGGATGGGCTGTTCATCGGGCACCTGCATATGAACTTCCTGGGTCGCACGAATGTCGTCCGCGATTTGAGCGAACCCCGCCCCCAGATCGCCATCGCCTGTCTGATAAGCGATCCAGGCAAATGGAATCCCCGCAGCGAGAATGCTCAGTACCGCACCGATCAACAACGCCTTGAAGTTGCGGCGAGCCAATAACAAGAAACCCAATGGCAAGATGTACGTTGGTTTGGCGGAGACAACGACCAGCGCGAACGCTGACCACCACGGTCTCCGATCGGCAAAATGGACTGCCAACAAAGCCGCCAAGATGATTTCGAACGTGAAATAGCCGTTATAAAAGGTCGAATGCCCACCACGTGAAAAGACCAACAACCCGGCGATCAGCAAAATCGCATCCAAACGTTTTGGCATTCCTGCCATCGATGCGGTCAGGTAAGCGATCCCCAAGGCGGTGATCACGATCAGAACAAAAAACAAAATTTCAGCGGCCCGGAGCGGAAGCATCACGATGGGCGCGTGCAACACCAGAAAACCGGGCGAGAAAAATGGGATCGCGCGATCCACTGGATAGGCATCGGCATACTCCCGTCCGTAGGGACTGATTCCCTTGAGCACCGCAGCCGTCGGGTAATAGAGACCGTTGTGAAAATCACAGAAGCCCGCGTTGTCGTGAGTAAACGGACCAGGCGGCTGGTATTTTTTCACAGCTCGGGCGCCGCCAGCTGCGACCCCGACAAGGAACAAAACCAGACCTGTGACGGCCAACCAGCGATGACCGATCTGAAATTTCGCAGTTGCTTCGTTCTTTATGGATGGATTCATATTTGCCAGTCGTGGTGACGACTCAACGTAACGTTGTCTCGAAGCATTTCTGTGATGGATACAGGCTGTTGGTTGTTCGTACGCCAGGACAGGTCCTGGCGAAATTCGTCTGCCTGGATCTGCCACGCCGGTGCCAGGACAGGTCCTGGCCGACGAGCAATACAGATACGAGCAATACAGATACGAGCTATCCAGAATAGTCACGCCGAATGTCGGCACAATCACGCGTGCATGTTCGAGCCGACTCTTTACTGACGTCCGAGTAATGTGCGTGTTGCCAGTGAAATATCGTCTTGCCGCATCAATGATTCACCCACCAAAACGGCTTTTACACCGCCTTGACCCAGCAATAACAAATCTTCGTGGGTACGAATCCCACTCTCCCCCACAACAAGTCGATCATCGGGAATTTTGGGGCAAAGCGAAATGGTGTGTTGCAACGTCGTCTCAAATGTTCGCAGATCGCGATTGTTAATACCAACCATCCGTGTTCCGGTGGCCAGCACGGCGTCCAAGTTCTCGGGCTCGAACAATTCAATCAAGGTTTGCAGCCCCAGTTCGATCGCCTGTTCGTGCAACTCTTTCATTTCGCTAGCCGACAAACACTCGGCGATCAGCAACACGCAATCCGCGCCTGCCTGGCGAGCTTGCAACAACTGATATCGATCGACGATGAAGTCTTTTCGCAGCAGAGGCAAATCGACGGCGGCCCGAATCGCGCGCAGGTATTCCAGCGAACCTTGAAAGAACGGTTGATCGGTCAAAACGCTGATACACGAAGCGCCCGATCGCGCATAGCTGCTGGCAATCTGTACCGCGTCAAAGTCATCACGAATCAGTCCCGCCGACGGACTGGCTCGTTTGACCTCGGCGATCAAATTCACTTGATCGCCGGCCGCCAGCGCGGCGTGGAAATCTCGACACGGCGGCAGGTCGGCCACGGCTGACTCCAATTCTTGCGCAGAAAGCGAGGCACGATCGACCTGGATCGTCGCACGCGTCTTGAGCAAAATATCATCCAGAATCGTCATGGCTGAATCCATCGACGCGGCAGCGCGTCAACCGCACCGTTCGTCATGACCAAAGGTCCTAGTGCTTAAAGTGTCGTCGACCGGTCATCACCATGGCAATGCCGTGCTCATCACAAGCATCCACGACTTCTTGATCGCGACGCGATCCACCCGGCTGCACGAC
>JABDKS010000356.1 GCA_013002105.1 Pirellulaceae bacterium
GTGTTGTTGATCACGGCGTTGATTACCGCAATCGCTGCCGGAGCGCTCTTCATTTCCGCCCTTGGCATTACCAACACCATGATCATGAATGTTTTGGAACGCAGACGCGAAATCGCAATCATGAAAGCGATTGGGGCACGCGACCGTGATGTTCATCGGATGTTCATGGTCGAAGGCATGCTCATTGGCGTGCTGGGCGGTCTATCCGGTTTGTTGTTGGGATTAGGTATCACACGAATTTGTGGCGATGCGATACGCGGACAGTTGGAACGGCAATTAGACGAACCGCTGGGTGCGGATGTTTTTTCGTATCCGTTGTGGTTGGTCATCGGAACACCTGTGATCGCTGCGATCGTGACAACGCTGGCAACATCGGTGCCGGCGCGGCGCGCAGCCCGTATTGATCCCGCTACCGTATTGCGTGGTCTCTAGCACACTACTGGAATCCACTGATGCCAACAGTTCAGCAGAAACCGTGTTGCTTATGCGGCCGAGTGACCAAGCGTGGAACAACACAGCACCATTTGATTCCACGTGGTTGTCACCACAACAAATGGTTTAAGAAGCAATTTACACGAGCAGAAATGCAGCAAACGATCCCAGTGTGTCGTGATTGTCACAACGCGATTCACCGGCTGGTTCCAAAAGAAAAGACGCTCGGCCGACTCTATAACACGGTTGACGCGTTATTAGCTCACGAACAAATCGCCGCATTCATACAGTGGGCACGCAAGCAGCGTTGATAGGATCGGGGACGCCGTGTCTGACCAATCCGCTCGCGACTTCCTGTGCGCAATGATCTGGCCGACACGGTGGTTTGACACAACAATCACGAGCGGTCGCCACGTACGCATCGGACAACGACGAAGCGCCTCGAAAGAGTACTTCGCCGCGTCGATTGCAAGTGGCAACGACATCGTGATTACATCACGCCGCCATGGGTCCGAATCGGTGTCATGTGGCTGGGTGAATCGAGGAACCAGAAACGTTCCCATTCGTCGACCAGCGACCGAAGATCTTCGGATGTGTACAACAGCTGTTGCACGCGGCGTTCAGGACGCGCCGAGTAGATCGGTATGATACAACCGACGGTAGAGCTGAGGCATACGGCCAGTAGTACTAGTTGCAAATAACGACGCATCGAGCGTTCCTCCGTGAACGATCACGTTGTGTTTAGGTGTCGGCCTAAATCACGTTGCTGTCAGTCTGTGTCCCAACGGCCACTGTGGCTGTTCAGATTTTCCGACTCATTGGTTTCGGATTCGGTTGAAGATTCGTTGCTAGCATCCGAGCCATCTGACTGGTCATCGTCTAGATCCCGTACCTTCGCTTCCATGTGCTTGCCCGGTTTAAAAGTCACGACGTGCTTTTTGGGCACAATGACCTCGTCACCAGTTCGCGGGTTGCGCGCTTTGCGTGCTGCTCGCGATTTGACTTCAAAAACGCCAAAGTTCCTTAATTCGATACGACGTTCTCGTACCAACGATTCAATGATCGCGTCAAAGGTCTTTTGGACGATTTTTTTCGTCTGTTGCTGAGTCAGGCCAACCTCTTCGGAGATCGTTCTCACGATGTCTTTCTTGGTCATCCAAGCTCCCAAATGCACGAAGATTCAATGGTGGCAATCGTTGTAAACCCTTTGCTACTTTCAACTTACCACGTGGCAAGTCTAGGGTGGCAGTGGAGGGTCGTCAAGGTAGCCAACGAATCTCGCACATCACGGCTGCAACAGCCGATTGGTGTCATCGTCCCCTATCGACCCAAATAACCGTCAGCCTTGAACTAATCGGTCTATTCCGCACAAAATGACTTTTTGCGGGCCGCCGATGCCAGCAAAGACCGGCCAATCGCCCGCTCAGACGGACTTTTGGCGACGCTGAATCTCGATTTCCCCCAGCGAATAAACACGGCCTTTTCCAGCACCAGGACAGACCTCGCAGGTCTCTTTCCAGTCCTTTTTCTTCCTCAGGGTCGAATCCCAAAACGGCCAGGTGCGGCACTGAATCGGCCGAGCGTCGTAGACGGTGCATTTCCGCGTGAGAGGATCCAGCAAAATGCAGTCTCCATCGGGGTACTCGATCAAGCTACGACCACTGCCAACTTGTCGAACAAACTTCCGCTCAAACGCATCGGTCTCCAAGCCCATCTCATTGGCCAACGCGACGATTTCGTCCTCGTTGACCCAAACGTATCCAGGTTCGCCGCTGCAACAGGCCCCACACTGGGTGCATTCAAACTGTAGGCCGTCGCGGTACCAAGGTCCCTTTTCTTCTTCGCGCTTGTGGTCCTTGTGCTTGTGATCTTTGCGTTCGTGATCCTGTCCCAAGTCAAGTTTTTGCTTGTCCTTGTTCTTCTTACCATGCTTCTTCTTGTCCTCCTTTGCCGTCGCATGAGAGGATTTCGATTTCGATTTGTCTTTTGATTTTTTCTTGTCTGGTTTCGACATCGCTTGGGTCGCGTTCGTTCGATAGGTAAGCTCGAGGGTCTAAACCGCTGCAAGCTGGCGCGAGATGGTCTTGATTGCATCGCACACAATGTCAATGTCTTCGTCGGTCGTCGTCGGTCCGCCGCTAATTCTTAGTGTACCCTCTTGTTCACATCCTAAATACTTGTGAATCAATGCCGCGCAATGAAATCCTGATCGGGTTTCAATGCCATACTCGCTATCCAGGATCGCGGCGACATCATGGGGCGACGCTCCGGCGACTTGCAAACTTGCGATCACTAAATCTCCGGCGGTTGATTGCAGGTGAACCCCTGGAGTGTTTTCCAAATTGGAATGTAGTCGTAACGAGAGCGAGCGGAGTTTTTGTCCAATCGTGTCACGTTCCAATTCTTGTATGTGTCGCACGGCCGCAGTCAATCCTGCCAACGCCGGGACATTTAAATTGCCCGCTTCGGATTTTGCCGGGTACTGCTCCGGCATGGCAAGCGACTGACTCTTGCTGCCGGTTCCACCTTGAATCAGCGGACGAAGCTGCGCATGAAGTTCTTCGCGCAGGTACAGCAACCCCGTTCCGAGCGGACCGTGCAGACCCTTGTGCCCGGGAGCGGCTAGTACATCGATGGGAATGGCTGTGACATCGATGGGCAGGTAACCCAATGTCTGAGCAGCGTCGACGACAAACATCGCACGGTGATCCCGCAGGGCCGAGGCAATCGCGTCGATCGGTTGCACGAACCCGGTCACATTACTCGCGTGGGTGACGACGACCATGGAAGTATCTGCCCGGATGGTCTTTATGATCTGGTCCGCCAACACACCGCCCCGGCGGTCACACGGGACCGTCGCGACATCGATCATTCCCGCGTTTCGCAGGTGTTCCAGCGGTCTCAAAACGCTGTTGTGTTCGGCAGCGGTTGTCACGACATGGTCGCCAGGGCGGATTAATCCGTGAATCGCCGCATTCAATGCAGCGGTGCCACTGCAGTGCAGCGAGATACAATCCGGAGTCGACGCTCCAATTAGCCGGCCGATTTCCCGGCGTGCCGATTGCACGTGCGATAGCGCTAGATTGGCCGATCGGTAAGATCCGCGACCGGCGGAGGCACCGACTTGACGGGCGCAGTCGTCCATCGCGGTGAAAACAGATTCAGGTTTGGGCCAAGACGTGGCGGCATGATCCAAATAGATACGATCGTTTTGTGTCATGTTGAGCCACCATCGTTGCGGCTATCGTCGTCAATGGGATGGACCCACTGCGTCGAACCATCGACATAGCATTCACGTTTCCAAATCGGCACGTCCTTTTTGAGTGTTTCCATGATCCACTCCAACGCGGCAAAGGTAGCGACGCGATGCGGGCTGCTGCAGCCGACCACGACACTCGCCTGTCCGATCGGGACTTCGCCAACGCGGTGCACGATCACCACGCGGTGTAATCCAAATTGTGCAATGGCCTTGTCAGCTAACAGTTCAAGCTCGGCCAACGCCATCGACGGATGAGCTTCGTAGGACAGCGTTGCGGTCGTGGTCGTCGTATTGTCGTCGGTTTGGGTCGTCCGACGGGTGACGCCATAGAACCAGCCGTGAGCACCGACATCGGGGTCTGCCAATCGCGACTGCAGTGGGACCACGTCGATGGTCGAATCAACCAGCGCGACAAATCGATTTTCTTGAGACATCATCCACCACTGACCGGCGGGATCAACGCCAACTCGCAATCGCAGTGGACCGGTGCATCTGCCGATGCATAGGTTTGATCGATGGCTAATCGACAGGAGGGAATCAGCGGATCAATTCCGGGGATCTTTTTCGCCAATTCGTTCAAGACATCTTGGGCGCACGCCGAATCGGGAACTGCGATACGAATCGAGTTCTTGCCGGCCGCTTCACGGGCGGCTGCAAATAAAAGTACATCGACTTCCATCGAAAAAGTCATTCCCACGATCAGGCGGTGGCGGAATCAAGTTCCGCTTCGATTTTTGGTAACCGTCCATAAGCATACGCCAGCAGTTTCAACGGGTGCAGGGTCTTGTAGCCGGTTCCGTGTTCGATCTGCATTTTGCAGGCACTGCATTCGGTTGTCGCCCGCGACACTCGGGTGGTTCGCAACGCGGAAATCAGCGGCCAACCGATACGCAGGCTATTGCGATAATTTTTTCGCTGCAGCCCCCAGGTGCCCGCCATTCCCGTGCAACCCGCCTCAATGTGATCGACTTGCAAATCCGGGACCAGATTCAGCAATCGCGGTCCAGCTTGTTTGCGGTCCAGGACTCTTAAATGGCACGGTTCGTGGTAAGCCATTTTAAGCGGGACCGAGTTGAACTCCAGGTTCAGCCGGTCGCCCTCATGCAGGGTCCACAAATACTCGCACGCTTCGTAGGAGTTCTTGGCCACCAAGTGGGCATCCTCGTCGTCCAGCAAATTGGGGTACTCGTGACGCAAGCAGAGTACGGCCGCCGGTTCGGTCGCGACCACCGTATAACCCTGTCGAACGGCGTCGGCCAAGAGACGAACGTTGCGACGTGCGATACGTCGAGCGCCCTTTAGGTCGCCGAGTGTAATTCGCGGCATACCGCTGGTGTATTGCGAGGCGGGGACATAGATGCCGATGCTGTTTTGTTGCATGATTTCGGCCAATGCCCGCCCGATATCCGGGTCGTGGAAATTGGCGTAGTGATCGACGAAGTAAACGATTTTCAAACCACCTTGTGGATTCAATTTTGTCCAGCGACGGCGCGACGCATGGCGTATGAAGGTGGTGCCGGCGATCAACGGCAGTTCGCGTGCTTGGGACAAACCAAACAGTCGGTCCAGTAGCCAGCGTGCGACCGGACTGCGGATCAGTACATTGGCAAACGAAGGCACACGCGAAGCGATTGCAGCCAATGTGTCGATTCGAGCCAATAACAGATCCGAAAGAGGCAACCCGTTGGTCGCGACATACTGTGCCTTTAATTCGCCGACAATCTTAGGAATGTTGACCGACGCGGGGCATTCAACGCGACACTGGTGACAATTGAAGCAAAGGTCAGCGATTTCTTTTGCTCGATCGGTTGTTAGGTCCTCGACACTCAGTTGTCCGCTCAGCACGCCGCGCAACAGATTCGCTTTCGCGCGAGGCGAGGATTCTTCGCGTGGTGAAGCGCGAAACACGGGGCACTGTCTTTCATTGCTGGCTGACGCGCGGCACCGGCCGCAGCCGTTGCACGATCGCGTGACCTGGCTGATGGTGGCATTGGGAGGCCAATGCTGTAGCACCTCCAGTTGCGGAATCGCGTGACCGTTGTTGTTGCCAATGTCCGTTGGCTGGTCCGCCGGCAGGAGAACACGATTGTCGGTGGTGATTTCGATCGTTTGGTCGGCCGGACGCAAATTCTCGTTGGGTTTTTGCAGCACGGCGCCAAACAACTTGCCAGGATTAAGTCGGTGTTGGGGATCGAACAATCGTTTTACTTGACCCATCGTTTGCCAAAAATCGCCGAACTGCTTTGGCAGCAGATACGTTCGGCTCAATCCGGCGGCGCGTTCAACACTAATCTGTCCGCCGTATTGCCAAACCACATCTGCGATTTGTCGCGACAAGTCATAAAGCCGCTTGCGATCGTTGGAATCGCCCAGGTTCAAAAACGGGCGAATGTGTAAATGGCCGTGTCCCGCGTGGGCAAAGAACGTTGCCGTTGCCTGATTGCTCTTCAAAGTGTCTTGAACAGCACTGAGCGCCTCGGGCAACATTTCCGGCGGCAACCATACGTCTTCGGTAAACGGTAGCGGGGTGTCGGATCCTTTGACGCGTGCCAACCGTGAGATCACACGGCGACTGAGCGACCAATACATGTCACGCTGGATCGGATCGGCGGTGGTGATGGTTGCGAATGCACCGTCCGTGCCGAGCGACAACTCGTTGCGAACGACGTCGATTCGGTCTGTCAAATCCTCGAGCGATTCACCTTGCATCTCCAGCAACAGCATCGCTTCGGCTTCGCGTGGCAAGACTTCCGCAAAGGTGGACTCCGTCTCGCGAGCAATTTGCAGTAGTCGGCGGTCCATTAGGTCACAGGCGACGAGCCCGTGATTGAGCGACGCGACGGCGCAACGAGCGGCAGAACTGACACGATGAAAGAAAAACAAAACCACGCCCCGGTGCGCCGGGATCGATTCGGTTCGAACGGTTGCATCGACGATGATCCCGAGAGTTCCCTGAGTTCCGACCATGAATTTTGCTAAATCGACACGGCCGGATGGATCAATGACGTCGTCCAGGCGATAGCCGCCTCGCGACTGCGGTGCACCAGCTTGTTTTTTGATCAGGGCATCGAACTGGTGGTTAATCTCGACGATTCCCCTGGCCAACTTCTCTGCCGGTTGGTCATTGTCAGGCAAGTGTCGTGACAAATTCAATAGTTCACCATCGACGGTGACGATTCGCATCGATTCGATCGTATCGCGTGCTGACCCGCTGCGCAGATAATGACTCCCCGATGCATTGGTCGCCAAGACGCTACCCATCGTAGTGACACTGCGGGTTACGGGATCGGGGCCGAACCACCGACCGCGTGATTTGAGAATGCGATTGAACTCCGCCAACACGACTCCGCTTTGCACGGTGGCCATCGACGCGTCGGAATTCAATTCAACGCGCCGCATATAGCGCGAAAAATCGATAATGATTCCGCTGCCCAGTGATTCGCCCGCAACGCCGCTGCCCGACCCACGTGGATGCAGCGACAGATCGTGTTCGCCGGCATACTGAACTGTCGCGATGACATCGGCAACGGTTCGCGGGCGAACAATCCCGATGGGCGCGATTTGGTAGATACTCGCGTCCGACGCGTAAAGCTGGATCGACAGCGGGTCACACAAGACATCGCCACGGACGAGCCCTCGCAAGTCATCTTGTACCCGTTGTCGATCTATTTCCATGCGGTCTATTTCGATCTCAAAGGGGCAGTTTCATCACGTTACCCCGAGCAAAGGAAATGATGCTGGATGCTTTGGCAGTGCTTGCAGATCCTACCACGCCATCATCCGCGCTTCGCGATTGATCAATCCCAACACCTCGGCGCGAGATTTTGGATCGTCGCGGAACGCACCCCGCATCGCACTGGTCAAGCAGAGGCTGCCGGGCTTTCTCACACCGCGCATCGTCATGCAGCTGTGTGTTGCTTCGCACACCACCGCGACACCTCGTGCCGCCAGTCGGTCTTCGACCAGATCGGCCACCGTGTGCGTCAGACGTTCTTGGACCTGCGGTTGTCGCGCGACTTCTTCGACGACACGTGCCAGCTTGCTGAGCCCGACCACTTTTCCGCTGGGCAGGTAGGCAATATGAGCCTTGCCGGTAAACGGAAGCAGGTGGTGTTCGCACATGCTGCAAAAGCTGATATCGCGAACCAATACAATCTCATCGTAGTCTTCGGTAAATACCTTTGCCAAATGTCGTCCCGCGTCACCGTTGAGTCCGGCAAACATCTCGGCGTACATACGGGCCACACGCGCGGGCGTTTCCTGCAAGCCCTCGCGATTAGGGTCTTCGCCGACCGCATCCAAAATCTCTCGCACGGCCGCTTCGATGCGTTTCAAATCGACACGCCTATTCTTGGGCGCATTTCGATCGACGTGGATCGGTTGTTCGATGGAGCAGGCGGAACGATCCCCATCGCCGTTACGCGAAACGGTCTCGGATGCACTTTTTGAGTCGTCGGCTCCCACGAGCAGAGGTCCATGAATTTGAGTTGAAAAAATAGTGGTTCGATGTGGTTTCGGTTCAATCGTACCATGAACAGCGATTTCGTCGAATCAGACACCCATCGGATGTTCAATACGAAAGGACGGTATCACCCTGCCTAGTCTACCTCGGACACCCTGATCCGGCATCGGAATGGCCACAAATCGCGTCTATTGACGGTCGCCTGCCGCGTTGCGGAGTCGTTGTGCAAGGGCCTCCAGGCGTTGAGCTTCGGCAGGGTCGCGTTTGCGAATCAGGATCGCCAGGATTTCGTAAAGATCGGGATCGCCACCTTCGATTTTGATCGCTTCTCGAACCGCCGATTCAGCGCGGGTCGCGTCCCCCAACTTTCCAAGACTCAAACCCAATGTCGCCCAGTCGTACTTTCTGCGGCGGATCGCGGTCAGTTCAAAAAATACTTCGGCGGCAAGTTGGTGCTGACCAGATTTTGCGAAATAGCGTCCCGCAATTTCTAACGCTTCGGCAACACTTTCGGTCGGCTTTTGCTCCAACCGTATGGCCTCTTGTGCGTAAGTCATCGCCCATTGCCATTGATCGGCGACCGCGGGATCATCGATGCTGTCGGCGGGTGTACGTTCAATCCCCATGTGCGTCAGCTTTGCGAGTGCTGCGAACACGTCCGCGTCACCCTTGCCACTCTTGGCAATCTGCTGCAATTGATTGCCCGCTTGGTTCGCGAAAAGCTCCATGTGGGGTTCGCCGAGATGTTTGCGAAACAACCAGTAGGAACCCAACGCATCCATTCGCGACACTTGATCAGTCGGCATGTTGGCAGGAATTTCCTGTAGACCGCGCGCAATGGGGACCTCCAAAAGCTTGCCGGGTTCGTCCGTGCCGTGGACAGCGATCCTGTGATTGGTCGTCGACGTATGCGGGACATCGCTATCACGCTTTGGCATGTGGCAGGTTACGCAACGATTCTCCGCACGCGCGACACGGTCATCGATCGATAAACCGCATCCCTGGTCCTCGTGACACTGGACACATTGTCGCCGATGCAGTTCGTGTTTCTGTTCGCCTTGGGGATGATGATGCGGACTATGGCAGGTGACGCAAGTCATCTCCGATTGCAAGTAGCACTGGCTCTCGTGCAACTGTGCAAAATGTCCTACGAATCCGTTGCCCGGTTTGTCGGTCGTGATCGCATCGTAATCGAATTTGACGCTGGCAAGATCTTGCCCCGGTCGAAAGTCCCAGTCTTGTTTACCAGGGACGCTGACGGGGGCCTCGCCTTGACGATGACACTGTGCACATACCGACTCGCTTAGCAGTCGCGATAGCTTTTTTGGGTGAACGATGGGGTCGTCGAACGAGGCGTCACCACTCTTGATGCTGCCATCGGCGACATCTTGGTAATGTTGTACGTGTTGGGAACCGGGGCCATGGCAACGTTCGCAACCGATCGATGATTCATGGATCGTAAAAAAGTTGGGATTGTCATCCGAACGCGTCAGGTGACCGGCATGACAAAACAGGCACTGGTCGGTGATGGTGCGAGAAAAACTAGCGTTCTGGTTGTCATAGCCGGGCGACATGTCGTACTGTTGGTTCCCGGCATACCACGTGAGCGGTGATTGCACCAGAAAACCACGGTGCGACACCAAGTATCCCTTCGCGAATTTGCCACTGCCAATCACATAGTCGACCGGAAATTCGTTTAAGACGAACGGTTCGTCGTTGTTCTCCCCCGGCGACTTGGACTCGAGTAGGGTTTCTCGATGCCAGAGCTTTCCATCTCTGGCCAGCACGTCGTAGGACCGTTTGCTTTTGACGTGCTGGAAATCTTGCACCGGGACTTCGGATTCGACATCGACTTTGGTCAGCGAACGACTGTGATGCGATTTCTGAAAACTCGCGTGCCGATCGCGGTGGCAATCGATGCAGGCATCCGAACCGACGAATTGGCTCGTGAGAGTGCCCGGTCGCGCCACAGCACCGGTCGTTGCAGCATTATCATCTGCAACGGCCGTTGTATCTGCACCCGGCATCGCTGTGGTGTCGTTGCTGTTGATGTCGTTGCTGTTGGAGTTTGAACCAGCAAAACTAGCCGGGTCCTGTTTGGGGTTGGTCGAACCTGTGCAGCCGGTAGTGACCGTCGTGAGCAGCAGCGCTAATAGAGCCATCAACCTTTTTGACCGCCAGTCGCTGCCAAATGCGATTGACGCATTGTCGTTGACCGCAGACGCTCGCGTTCGACTTGCACAATAGTCGGGGAACTTTAACTGCAACATAAAGGTTGTGTTCGCTTAGGAGTTGGCGGCATCAATTGCCGCTATCCATCATAGCGAAAAGCCCGTTTCGTCTAGCCGGAAACGGGCATGCGAGCAGCCGATCCAATCACAAACCAAGCTCGTAGACGGAATAGGCCGCAGAGACACCAAACAGATTCACCTCGCCGCTCCGCAGGATCGGTCAACGATCATACAATCCGCGTCAGTTTTCCTCTTCGTACCGCTGAATGTCTTCGGCCGTCCATTGGTCAGCGGGGAGATCACGAATGTCGCGTTGGGGTTCGTGGCCAATGGTTTGGCGATTCGTCGATGCAATCTGCCGGAGACGCTCGAGAAAGTCGTTGAAATCGGGGCACAGTTCCACGCTCGACGGAATCTTTCCAACGGATTCGCCATATTGGTTGAGCAACAAATAGTCGTAGGATTTTCGAGTCCCATGCTCAGAATGGGTGTCGGTGGACCACACCTTGTCGACTTTGACGAACGCGGTGCGAGCGATGCGTGTCGTACGTAGCCATCCTCGCATCGTCACCTGTGCGTCGGTGATCTCGGCACCAATTCCAATCCATCGGTAGCCGGCAGTGATGCCGATCAATGCGAAAAACAGGCACATCAGAAAACCTGGCCAGTTCGCGATCAGGTCGGCCGGATGGACCAGGAAATAGACAACACCCAAAGCGTGCGGAAACCCGATGATAACCGCGATGAGAAATCCCAAGAAACGGATGGTCGCGCGAATTCGGATGACGTACGGTTCTTGCATGTTGATTCGTTTGGACGCGGACGATGCGCGATGGAACTTGACGCTAGCGGCTGGCCGGTTCAGCAAACGTCTGGGATGAATCGACAGCAACGCCGCCATCAAACCGTTTGCCCAAGCGTGGGAATTGATGTCGGCTCAACGGCGCGAATCGTTGTTCGTCCTCGAAATACATATAGTGGGTGACCGTCATCAGATCTGGTTGGATTTCGATCATGTTGAACGAGTTTTTTTCACGTTCGGGCCCGCGTCCTCGTCGGGACGTGGACGTTCCGCACTGGACAATAACGATGCCCTGGTCACGATGATTTCCGCGGTAGAAGTTGAGTGAGTTGCCAATGTAGGCGCGATGCAAGTGTCCGCCGAGGATCAGTTCGACGCCCTGGTCGACGAAACTGTTGATCGCACGGCGGGCTTTGGGCATCGTTTGATCATGCAGATAATCCGGGGCCGGCGCGAAATGGTGATGGGCAACAATGATTCTGGCCAAACCGGGCGGTGCCGATTCGAATACCTTTCGGCAATGATCCAGTTGGCTCGGTGTAATACGACCGTTGCTGATTGCACGTCGCGGAGCGGTCGAGTCGATGCCAACCAAGATCGCGTTGTCCAGTCGCAACACGGGATTCAGGTCATCGGAAATCAGCTCACGATAGAGAACGTGTGGTTCGACGAGTCGTTCTCTGATCCGATACAGTGGCACGTCATGATTGCCTGGGATCACGAGCATCGGGCGGTCGGGAAGCTGATCGAGAAACTTGCGCGCGGCCACAAACTGTTCACGTTTGGCGCGCTGTGTCAAATCGCCACTGACCACGATTGCATCGGGTTCCATTTCGGGAGCGATGTCCAGCAACGCTTGCCCAACGTGAGGTAGGTAAGGGGGGCCAAAATGCAGGTCCGATAGATGAAGGATTTTCATAACAAGTTGAGTGGTACGCGATTTGCGTCGGTATGTTGAACGTTTCTCCATTATGTGCATAAAGCGTACCGAATATGAAAACCTGTCTTCTCGTCAATGCGGCATCCGGAGGATGGGGGCGTTTGGGCGGGACCTTGGCATCACTGGCAGCACAGTCGGGCACGCCGATCATCGATATCTGCTCGGCACCGGTGGCGGAATTGGTGCCGTCGTCCGGACGTGTTGTGATTGCCGGAGGCGACGGTACGATTTCGACCATCGTGAATGCTGTCGGACCAAGAATTCGTGAATTAGAGATCGCTCTGGTTCCCACTGGCACGGGGAACGATTTGGCCCGTTCGTTGGATCTTTTCGGTAGGCCGCCGGAGGAGATTTGGCAATCGTGTTTGACCGCTGCGGTATCGCCGATCGATTTGGTGCGTGTTGTCAATGGCGACACCTCCTACATCGTCAATGCCGCAACGGGCGGTTTTGGCGGAATGGTCAGTACGGATGTGACGAGCGATGACAAAGGTCGGTGGGGGGCACTAGCCTATTGGTTCACTGCCTTTTCAAAAATTGCCGCATTGAAAGAATATCGTGTGCGTATTGAATTAGATTCCGAAACGCGTGAGCTTGATGCTTACGGTTTGGCGATCACAAACGGGCGATATGTCGGTGGAGGTTTTCCCGTCGCGCCGGATGCAAAATTGAACGATGGATTACTGGACGTGACGACCGTCCCCAACTTGCCTACGATTGAGTTATTGGCAGCGGGGCTCGATTTTATGATCGGCCGTCACGATGCTGTGGACCGGGTAGAAACCATACAGTCGGCGCACGTTCGTGTGATTGCCGAACCGAGAATTCCATACAGTTTCGATGGAGAAACGGTACGTAGTGTCGACGCAACATTCGACGTCGTTACCGACGCAATGAATGTCGTTGCGGGGGAATTTCCTCCGGCGCTATGATCAAGTTGCGATCGCATACGGGTGCCGTCGTGTTGGTACGCTCGTTGCACTACAACAAATCGTTCACCGTCATTTCAATCGTTTTGACCTCGGGATTCGGAGAAGAATCCGTTAGCACCTCGGGAAATGTCCAATGCGTCGACGCGTTGCGATCTTCGTATTACTTCTAGCGATCGCCGCGACAGGTTGGTGGTTCTTAAGTGAACATGTCTCGCTCGACGCGATCCTGGAAAAGGAGGCGGCGCTGCGTCACCGTGTTCAGTCGCGTCCCGTCGTTGCGACTTTGGTTGGCTTCATCGCCTACGTGCTGCTTTCGTTGGTGCCCGGCACTTCGGGCAAGGCGATTGTCTATGGATGGCTGTTCGGATTTTGGATTGGCCTACTGATCTGCTGCACCTCGTTGACTTTAGCCGCGGTCGTCAGCTTTTTGGTTGTTCGCTATCTGCTGCGTGATGTCGCACGGTCGCGTCTGTCCGCGATCGTAAACAAGATCGACCGCATGTTGGAGCATGACGGCGCGACCTATCTGTTCACTCTTCGGCTGCTGCATGCACCGTACACGCTGACCAACTATGCGTCGGGAGCGACATCCGTTCGGTTGCGTACTTTTACGTGGACGACCCTGTTGGGAATGCTGCCGGGTACCGTCGTATACGTTCTGGCGGGTGCGAACCTGCCCGCCCTGAGTACGATTGCAGACGATGGGATCTGGGCAGTCCTGGACTTGCGGCTGCTCATGGTGTTATCACTTCTGGGCCTCGTGCCTCTAATGGGACTTGCGATACATCGCCTATTTTTCGCCAATTCGGTTGTGGCGGAACGCAATTCGCACTAGTTCGTTGGCAGAGCCAAGATTTGGCGGAAGCCTTCGTAGGAAAACGGGCTCAGGAAGAAGAGAAGGGAAAAGGGTTCAGGAAGGGAAAAGGGACCGGGCACCGGACCGTTATTTCGTTCGTTC
>JABDKS010000366.1 GCA_013002105.1 Pirellulaceae bacterium
CCACCGGTGTATCCCGAGCGCAAATAGCTGTCCATCGCAGGCAAAACGACAAAGGCGAACAGGGACAGACCGGTCAAAACAACCATCGCTGGTTTGAGATTGCGGCGAAATATCTCAAAGGGACTCATGTCGGCAAACTTTCAGCGTAAAAGCGCGGGAAAGGTAATGGGGAAACAGTCTTTGTAGGTCACGTCCGTAGCCAGTGTCGACCAAAAATCCACCGGATGTCATCTTGACAAGCGAGCGACAACGACCAACTCTTTTGGCCAACCAAGTCGCTTGGGCGAGGTAGGAAGCACGGATACGCCGTGGAAGTCTTACACCTGCCGCGATCGCTTGGCAAATGGGCTGCTAGCGAAACGGAAAGCGTATCGCCGCCTGTTTTGAAGGGTCAAGGCGAGATTACTCGTTGGACCCAAGAAACAGCGGGGAAATCGAGTTCGCCACCGCGAGCATGCGTCCCAACCTGGGAACTGCGCGACAATGGGTCAATTGACTATGGTTGCAGCCCACCCGCAGACACGACGACCGCCATTGGCCCGCAAAAACCAGCGACTTGCTGGCCCGTAACCAAGACCAAAAACAAGCACCACCTGATCGCAAGCATCACTGGATCCGGCAGAGCCCAAATGGGGCGAACGACAACACGAATCGTCGATCGGTGTTTCCAACATGACCTACCCTGACAACCACGTTTCCTCCAACTAACACGCGTTTGAATGGCAAAAAGCACGGGCAAGAGCCTGGTGATCGTCGAATCGCCAGCCAAAGCACGAACGATCTCCAAATTCCTCGGTGCCGACTACCAAGTCGAAGCGAGTATCGGTCACGTGCGCGATTTGCCCGAAGGCAAGAAGGACGTTCCTGAGAAGTACAAACAGGAGGAGTGGGCCTATCTGGGGGTCAACGTCGACAAGGGGTTTGAGCCGCTGTACATCGTTCCGACCGACAAAAAGAAACAGGTCAAAAAGCTCAAAGATGCCCTCAAAGGTGCCAGCAACCTGTACCTCGCGACCGACGAAGACCGCGAGGGGGAGGCAATCAGCTGGCATTTGATGGAGATTTTGAAGCCGAAGGTGCCAGTGCATCGGCTGGTTTTTCACGAGATCACCAAGGACGCGATTCAGCACGCCCTGGCTGAAACCCGGGACATCGACGACGGCCTGGTCCGCGCCCAGGAAACACGCCGTATTTTGGACCGCCTGTACGGTTTTGACATGTCGCAGCTGCTCTGGCGCAAAGTCGGTAGCGGAACCAGTGCCGGCCGCGTCCAAAGTGTCGCCGTCCGATTGATCGTCGAACGCGAACGCGAGCGGATCGCGTTTGTTCGATCGACCTACTGGGACCTCGAAGCACTCTTTGAGACCAACAAGGGCGAAAAGCTCCAAGCCACCCTTTCGACCGTTGACGGCCGCAAGATTCCCTCGGGCAAAGATTTCGATTCGAGCACGGGCAAGCTAAAAAATCCCCAACTGCTGCAGATGGACGAAGCACAGTCAACGGCGCTGGCCGAGCGACTGAAGTCGGCCGATTTCAAAGTCACCAAGGTCGAAGTCAAGCCGTTTACCGAACGTCCGCGTGCCCCTTTTACCACCAGCACGCTGCAGCAGGACGCCAACCGAAAACTCGGTTTTACCGCCAAACGAACGATGGGGGCGGCACAAAAGCTGTACGAGAATGGCTACATCACTTACATGCGTACTGACAGCACGATCCTGAGCAAGGAAGCGGTCGGTGCGGCACGTGATCTGGTCCGCAGCGAGTACGGCGAAAATTTCCTGCACCCCCAAGTCCGAACGTACAAGCACAAGGTCAAGAACGCGCAGGAAGCTCACGAAGCGATCCGTCCCGCCGGGACGCCGTTCCGCGTTCCCGCGACGGTCAAAGGCGAATTGGACAGCGATCAGTTTCGACTGTTTGAATTGATTTGGAAACGTACGATCGCTTGCCAAATGGCCGACGCCAAAAAGCAACGAATCAGCATCACGATCGAAGGCGGCGGCGCGGTCTTCACCGCCAGCGGTACAAGCATCCTGTTCGAAGGTTTCTTGCGTGCCTATGTCGAAGGCAGCGATGATCCCGATGCGGAATTGGCTCAACGCGAAACGTTGTTGCCCTCGGTCGCCGAAAACGATCCGCTGGACCCCAAGGTCATGGATCCCAAAAGCCACACGACGCAGCCACCCGCACGATTTACCGAAGCATCGTTGACCAAGACGCTCGAGGAAAAAGGGATCGGACGCCCAAGTACGTACGCGTCGATTATCAGCACGATCACCAACGAACGTCGCGAGTACATCTACAAAAAGGGCTCCGCCCTGGTCCCCTCCTGGCGTGCTTTCAGCGTCACGCGATTGATGGAAGAACACTTCGGGCCGCTGGTGGATTACCAATTCACCGCCGAAATGGAGGATTTCCTCGATTCGATCAGCCGAAAGGAAGCGGGCCACGAAGACTATTTGAAGAAGTTTTATTTCGGCGATAACTCCGACGACAAACACAACGTCGGACTGAAATCCCGCCTAAAGGACAAACTGGAGCAGATCGATCCGAAGAAGTCCGCGATGTTCTTGCTGGGGGTTCCGACCGAAGGCGAACATCGTGAAGAAGTCTTTGTGCGGGTCGGGAAATACGGACCCTACATCGAAC
>JABDKS010000389.1 GCA_013002105.1 Pirellulaceae bacterium
TCCAGTTTTCAACCGACCGAAGAATTTCGTACACAAGCAGAACAGCGAATCGGCACGATTAACAGCGTCAGTGTGGCCAACGACTCAAAGGTCAGTGCAAATTTGCTCGCAGAACGACTCGCGTATCCAATGACGATGTTCGCGATGGTATTGGTAGTCTATGCATTTGGACACTTGATGTCGTACAGTCCGAATCAGCTTCAATTGCGTGCCGCGAACCCGGACTTTGACTTCGACCTGCGGCCTGTCGTCAGCCGCACGCTGACGATCGTTGCATTGCTGTCGATCGCTGATTTGATCTGGACGCTGGTGGCATCGCAACAAGGATCGATGCGTGAACTCAATCCGTTGGGAAGCCAGTTGATCGACAATCCGGTATATTTGATTGTCTTTAAGACCTTGGCCACCGGGACAGCAATCGGTTGCCTGTACCATATGCGTGACCGGCCCATTGCACACATTGCATCGTGGTGGAGTTGTCTGGTACTGACGTTGCTAACCGCTCGTTGGCTGACCTTCCATTCGATGCTGGTTTGACCAGCGCCCAGGCAATGGTTGCATAAGGTCGCACAACGGTTCACTCAGGCGACTCGCCCAGGTGATGGATGGTGTTGTGAATCGCAGCGTCGATAGTCGTGCCGTCGATCGATTGGATTTTGTACTTAATCTCCATGCCCCAAGTCGGTGCGATCTCTGGTAGCAATAGTGTGACAGTCCTGTCGTCGGGGGCGAGCGTTGCAGCGGAGATTTTCAACGGGTGTTCGTCGTAGTGTTTGGATCCGTAGTTTTTCGTCCGCTTGAGTGACCAGACTTTGACGCTGTAGTTGTCGGGGTTTGTCGCTGACTCGCGATCCAATTCCCCGCTGAACGTTAACTGCATGCCATCTTTGGTGGCGTTCAGACCGATGGGCAAATGCACGGGGTGGCCGGTGTATCGCAGTCGATACAAACCGCCGTCCTGTTGTTGGCTGCCCGCCCATGCAAACATACCGCACAAGTAAAGCTGGCCATCGGTCGGGCGGAAACGACCTCGCATCGTACCGGTTGGAAATTGTGGAATCGGCAAAGCGCACATGCCGCCTTGTTTTTGCCCGTCCATTTCTTCGTGCGGAACGACATAGACTTTGCCGTAGCCATATGACAAGTTCAGCAGTTGTCCGTCGAGCGGTCCCCATTTGTCGCTTTCGACCCAAAGCAGTTCGGCGGGCGATCGATCAAACGCATTGGTGATCCAGCAGAGCGGTTGTTCCATGGCGTCGTCCGATGCATCGGTCACGTCGTGATAGCCGAACATGTTGCCGTAGAATCCGCCGGGCTGGACCCAGTTGATACGATTCTTTGGGTTCCAGTGCCCTTCCTGGTCGGTCACGATAAAACTGCCATCGGGGTTCAAACAAACGCCGTTGGCTGCACGAAAACCTTTCGCCAAAATCTCCGTTGTCTTGCCATCCTTGCTGACGCGTAAGAGTGTTCCGTGATGGGGGACAACGGCTGTCAGTGCGTGGCGTGCCGATTTGGCATAGTAAAAATTACCCTCTGCATCGGTTTGCAAGCCCATTGCGAATTCGTGGAAGTGGTCCGTGACTTGATGATCGCGGTTAAAGCATTGATAGAAATCGGTTTCGCCGTCATCGTTCAGGTCGTGCAAGATGGTGATTTGGTCACGACAGGAAATGTAGACTTGCCCGTCAACGATCCGTAACCCAAGAGGTTGGAAAAGCCCTGACGCGATGCGTTGCCACGTCAAATCGACCGGCTGTGAATCGGACGCATCCAATTGCGACAGCCCGCTGACTTGCCAGACATCACCATCCCAGGAGCAGATGGCCATCCGATCACCGTCGTCGTAGAAATCGAATCCCGTCAATCGAACACGCGCCAGCCACGGATTGGATGCTGGTGCGGTCAGCACATCGACAGCAAATGGACCCTCGTCGTCACCCCTGAGCACCCGAGTGGTCAGTTTTTCGGGCCAACGCGGCGGACCGCCTTGAGTCAGTCGACTCAGGTCGGGCCTGGGATCGTCGATCGTTACATTTGCCAGTTCATCGGCGGACGCATCGACGTCGCTGTCATGGGAGGTGCGAGTCCAAAGCACAAACCGTAGCGGGTCGTCGCCGGCAGGCAACGTCAAGCAGAGTCGCGAGTTGTCACGAAACGACCATTTGCTGTTGGGTAAATC
>JABDKS010000392.1 GCA_013002105.1 Pirellulaceae bacterium
CCCCAGGAGTCATCCTGGACCAGGGTAAAACCACCGGACTGTGCCCGACGAAAAATCTGAAAAGGTTGCTCCAACGGCACACTATCGGGTTCACGAAAATCGCCGATGTGCCCGTTGGTCACTGCGATTTCTTCGACACCGTCGTTGTCCATGTCAATGGCTTCGGTTCCAAAACCGACGACCGACAAAGTGGGCGGAATCAATCCCAATCGATTCGTGCGATCGACCCAAAGTCCGGGCGAGACCTGTTCATAAAAAATGTTGTATTCACGCGCAAAACCGGTCACATAAAAATCCAAGTCACCGTCGCCATCAAAATCACTGCTAGCGATGCCCATCGAGGCTTGGGTCATCGTACGTGCATCGACGGCTAAACCTCGTGCCGCGGCACTTTCGATCAACGGTGTCTGGTCATCGGCATTGTCTCTGCGCGAATAGAACGCGTTGGCCGTCATGTCGTTCGCAATGAAGACACCTTGCTCGAGGCCGTCAAGCCAACCAGCGACGATCCCCAATCCGCGGCCGGGCGAGACATTGCCGATCCATGAGCTCGACGCATCTCGAAATTGACCGTCACCTGTTGCGGCAAAGAACTGATCGTCGTCCGCCGGAAACTTCAGTGGATGACGTTCGCAGGGTGCTTGCAAACCCTCTTGGGTCGGACAAATGGCTTCCAACTCGGCCACCGGTTGGCAATAGTTGGTCGTTAACAAATCCGTCACGCCATCTGCGTTGATGTCAACGAACACACCACAGGTGGTCCACCGCCGAGCGTCCGCATCGTTCATCATCTCCGAGCAATCGGTGAACGTTCCGTCTCCGTTATTGCGCAACAACCGATTTTGACCCAAATTGGCAAAAAAGAGATCGGCAAATCCGTCTTCGTTGAAATCGCCCACCCCCACACCCTGCCCAAAACCTCGATCCCCCACACCAGCAGCGGACGTCACTTTGGCAAACCGGCTATCGACGTTTCGCAACAATTCGTTTGGCTGCGAGTCGGATTCGAGCATCGTGCCACCGGCACCCATCACCACCACATCGGGATGACCGTCCCGTTCGAAATCGATGATCCCACCACCGACGCCGGTCGAACGAATCAAAAATGCCAGCCGAGCATCCGTGGGGTTGTTCCCTGAGCCGACCGAGCCGATTCCCCACTGGTCGCTGGCATCGATCAGGCGTAGATGATCCGACGTACTGAGCACGGGGACCACCGCCTGGCGAGATTTTACAGTGGCAACCCGATCGGCCGATGGCATCGGCAAATCGCTCAAGTCCATCGCGAGTGCAGGACGACCGCGACGGGACAACCAGCTGTCATCGCGTCTCAATTGGTTCACGATTCGTTGTCGCAGTGAAGTCAAATCCGCTGTTGGATCCTCCGTGAGAGTCGTCGCAATCGCGGACCACGCTTCGGCCTCCCATGTCCGTCCCAATTGGAGCAAAGTTGCTGCGACTTGCGTTGCAAAGCGTTGACTTTTGCGATCGCTGCCGGCAAACCCATAAAATTGTTTTCGCAACTCCAACAATTGCTCGATCCGTTCATCGACATCAGTAATCTGAGCCTCGGAGATTCGACTTCGAAATTCGTTGTCTGAATCCCGTAGCTGACGAAGCGAACCTTTGAGACGGTTCCAAGCTGTTGAATGATTTGGATCACGTTGCGTGGCCTCCCAATAGGCTCTCGCCGACGAATCCAGCACTCCCCGCTCGGCCGCAATGTCGCCCAACGTGATCCAGTAGTCGGCAAATTCCCTGCTACCCTCTGGAGTACGACGAACCCACGCGTCCAATTCATCGGTACGTCCCTGCTGAACCAAGACTTGGCCCAACATGGCGTGTGCGGGAGCAAAGCCGGTGTGGTGTGCGAGAATATCCTCTAGCACTTTTGCCGTTTCGGCGTAATTGCGCTGATGAAACAACTCGCTCGCTTCGCCCAAGCGAACACGACGATCTTCTGGATTTCGTTCCAACATCGTGTCGGTGGTTTTCGTCGAAAAACGACGTGACCAGGTTTCCGTCATCGCTGCCAAGAACGCGACATCAAAATTACGGTTGGTGATCAGCTTTTTTAAATGGGGCTCGATTCGGTCATTGCGTTCCGCCTCGCCTAAAAAGCCGGTCAAGATCCTCCGCAATTGGTTGTTCTCGGGATGTACCTCAAGCGTCTTCTCCAGCAACTCAATCGCTTTGTACAACTCGCCCACTTCGATCAGTGCCCGCATGGCAAATTCCGTGCGAGCGACGTCCTGGTAGTTGTCGACCGACGCTGCATCAACCAAGAGTTGAGCGGCCGGTCGTTTGCGGCCCAACATGGCTTCGACCCGCGCCACATCCGTGATCAAATCGGGATCGGTAGCGTGAGTGATCAGGACGGCTTGGGAATACTTACTTGCCGACTGCCAATCTTGCGCCGCTATTGCTGCCCGCATCTCGGTCGCCGCGTCATCCTGGTTGGTCGCTGCGGAACCCTGGTCGGTCGCGGCGGAACCCTGGGGCGTCAGATTCGGCTTCGGCTTTTTGGAATCGCATCCCGGCTGCGCGCAAAAGATGGCCGCTCCCGTGATCAAAAGGAATACGCACCTGGCCAGCCGCAATCCCGTCGACTTTCCGAATGATCCTTGACGAATCCGAGTCGTGATCTTCAATGCCGGTGGCTCATAAAATGCGGGTGACTGATAAGTTCCATTGATACCGAATGTGACTTGCACTTGGCAGATATCACCGATGTACCTGCCGAGCGCAGACCTTGTTCTACATCGATCGACACGTTTCTGTTTCAAACCAACCCTTGGTTTTCGAGTCCTGATCTAGCAGCGACGGGTCTAGCAGAAACGAAACCCACCAACCAACGGGGGCACACCAGACTGCTTCGCCATTGCGCCACTCAGGGGGGGGCAATAACCACCTTTGGGTTGTTCGGCAATAGATATCAATTAAGGAAATCTTTATCGAATTAAATCATTCACTACGTAACAAAATGTCACTACACTGGCGTATCAAACCTGTCAGCGGTGGAAAATCCTCCCTTTTTCGTGCGGTAATTGCAATTGGATACCGCTAGTTACATTAGCACCGCTATTTTCCTTTTGTTTTCTTCTTAGGAGAAGTAGATGTTTCGTCGTAGATCTCAGACGAGTGGTTTCACGCTGGTGGAATTGCTGGTCGTCATCGCCATCATTGGCATTCTGATCGGCTTGCTGTTGCCAGCCGTTCAAGCAGCTCGCGAAGCTGCACGTCGTATGAGTTGCAGTAATAACTTCAAACAAATTGGTTTGGCACTGCACAACTATCACTCCACGTACAAGCGTATCCCGACTCAGGGTAGCGGTACTGGAATTGACACGGTTTCCGGGATTCCACAGCAGTGGTGGCAGGATTCCGATGTAACCAACCAACGCGAACTCAGTGCCCTGGTCGGTTTGACTCCGTTTATCGAACAGCAAGGTATCTGGAGCATGATCTCCAATCCTCGCGATGAAGACGAAGACGGTGTGTTGGATTACTTC
>JABDKS010000424.1 GCA_013002105.1 Pirellulaceae bacterium
CGCCAGTTGCATATCGAACCATCGATCGAAGTGTCCGACTATCAATCTGGTCCTGTGACGCCGCAGCGAAGCGATCCCCAGGCCAGCGGATGGCAAGAGCTGGTCCGGTGCGAGAAATTTGTTTTGCAGGCATTGGAATCGGGCACGGCCGTCGCCGGGGGTGATGATCAGTTTCACATCCTGACGGTGCCGCAAGGTACTGCGACGATTGAGAGTTCCGGTGAGACGATCAAACTCCAGACGGGAGATTCCGTTCTCCTGCCCGCCGCGCTGGACCGCGTGGAACTCTTGGTCGATTCAAAAAGCACGCTACTGGAGATGCACCTGCCGTAACGCTGGACGAATTTTGACGATCGATCCAGTGGTTCAACGATCGTGGTCGCTGCGCGATTCGCCTTGGCTTGGGCTCATAGAAATCTGTACAGTCGCGGCGGAGCTTGTCGCCCCCTGCGATCGGCCCTCCCCCGCGAGTTGGGATCGCGACGATGCAAAACAAGTTTTCGATTGCCACGCTGTTATTGTCGGTGTTGATATTGGCTGGGTGCCAAGGCCCCGGTTGGTTGCCGCCGGCCGGGACGATGAACCAGCAGCAATCCAACGCAGTGATTCACGATCCCTTTCCGTTGGATGATCTGGGGCCCACGGACCTGGCATCACGACCACCAAGCTATCAGCAGTCGCTGCCCGAACCGGTCCGAAATCGAATTGCCAAAGACGCGATGCCGTGGTTGGGCATCCAAGGTCCGTGATGCCCACACGTTGGTCACCGCACGCTAGTTACCGCACGCTGGATACTAAACGGGCGGGAATCCATGTGACGGCTGACCTCGTTCTCGCTTGATTCCGTTTTTGCGGCTAACGCGTCGGTGGATCTACAGTGCGTCGGAGGTTCCACCCGCCTCCATCCCAAAACGAGATGGTTTTGGTAGGTTAACCGTTACACCGGTCACCCCACCACGAGCCTCCCGTCATGCCCTCACGTGCTCCGAAGAACCGCCAAAGCAAAAAGCCGGGCAAGCGATCTGCGCCAAAAAAGCCAAAACCCGATCAGCCGCAGCGAATCCAACGACTTCTTGCGGCCGCTGGATTTGGTAGTCGACGACAATGCGAAGAGTTAATCGAAGCGGGACGCGTCGAGGTCGACGGCGAGATCGTCTCGAAGTTGGGCACAACCGCCAATCCTGCAACCCAAAAGATTCGCGTCGATGGAGTGATGCTGCGACCGCAAAAGAAGGTTTACTATGCGGTGAATAAACCAACCGGCGTGGTGACCACTAATTCGGATCCGCGAGGGCGACCGCGAGTGATCGATTTGGTGCCGCGGACCGAGCGAGTCTTTCCGGTCGGTCGCTTGGATCTCAGCAGCGAAGGCTTGATATTGCTGACGAATGATGGCGACTTGGCCCAACATTTGTCGCATCCTAAATATGGCGTGCGGAAGGTCTATCGCGTGACGGTTGCTGGCAAAGTCGAACCGATCACGATGCAGAAAATTCGAGAAGGGATTTACATCGCCGAAGGATTCGTGAAGGTCGAAGGGGCGAAAATTCTCAAGGCGCGACCCCGGGCTACCGAATTGGAAATCGTGTTGCGCGAGGGCAAGAACCGGGAGATTCGCCGAATCTTGGCTCGGATGGGACACAAGGTCCAAACCTTGCGACGGATCGCGAACGGACCGCTCCGCTTGGGCGACGTTCCTGCCGGTGCCTATCGCATCGTATCGCGTGAGGAAGTTCGAAAATTAGAAGCAGCCGCGCAGGAAATCCGAGCGGATGTGGAAGCTGACAAAGGCCGACCAAAACCTAGCGGGGCAAAGTCGCGCAAGTCGGCAGGCAAACGGTCCAGTGGCAAGCAATCGGGTGCAAAACATTCTGGAGGCGAAAAGACAGCTGGCAACCGAACTCGGCGCGCGGCAACGTCAAGTCCGCGCAGCAGTAAAAAAGGCAGTGCCGCATCGAATCGCCCCGGCAAGAAGAAGGAGGAGTTCTCAATTTCCATCCCAGGTTTTGAATCCGAGACGTCACAACGTGCAGGATCGGTGATCGGCGGCGATGCCGGCGAAGCGACCGAACGGCCGAAGTCTGCTGGTCGAAAACGGAAATCGTCAGGGGGCAAACAGGGTGCGGGTAAACGCGGCGCCGGTAAACGGAGTGCCGGCAAACGCGGCGCGGGCAAGAAGGGCGCGGGCGGTGCGCGGGGGAGCGGCACAGCCAAACCGTCCAAACGTGGTACCAAGAAACGGACGGTCAAGGGGAAGCCGAAACGAGGAACCAAAAAGTCGCCCGCTCGCCCGGCGGCATCCTCCAGTGGTCGTGGCGGTAGCCGATCGCTTAAGAAGTCGGGAGCAAAGAAATCAACTGGTAAAAAACGAGTGACCGGCAAGGGTGCAACTCGAAAACGTAAACGATAGGAACTGGAATCCAGAGATGTCCAAACTGCATGCAGACTTTTATGCCGACGCGATGACGCAAGTCGACACGGTGATCGAAGAACACGTCTTGATGGGTGAAGAGACCTATCGATTGCGGGTTTCCGCTGAAACCATCGCGCAGAACGTGGTGCCAGGTCAGTTTGTGATGATCCGATTGACGGGCCTGGATGCACCGCTGATTGGCCGCGCGCTGGCCGTGTACGATGTCGTTAACGGAGATAACGGAAAACCCAGATCCATCGATTTGGTTTATATCCGTAAGGGCACGTTGACCTGTGCGCTGGCGCAGAGCCCGTTGGGGACCAAGGTCACGCTTTGGGGACCTTTGGGTAACGGTTTTGCCAATCGTCACTGCGACCGTTTGATCATGGCGGCCGGCGGAATTGGACAAACCCCCATGCTGTTGCTCGGTCGCGAAGCGCTGGGGAGTCAAAAATTTGGCAACAGCGATCGAAAGAACGGTTGGGCGTCGAAGGTCGAATTGATCTACGGTGCGCGTCGCGAAAGTCTGCTTGCCGGGGTGAATGATTTTCGCGCCGCCAAATTCGATTTGACCCTCTGTACCGATGACGGATCGGCCGGTCAGCAACGGCTGGTGCCGGACGTTTTGGCCGATCGATTAGAGGAAATTCCTGACGGCGAGAGCGTTCGCGTTGCGACCTGTGGGCCGGAGATCATGATGGAAAAAGTCGCAGAGGTTTGTGCGGCTGCCGGTGTTGATTGTCAAGTGTCGATGGAAACGCCGATGGCATGCGGAATTGGTATCTGCTTTTCGTGCGTCGCCCAGGTGCGGCAGGATGGGCCCGAGGAATGGGACTACAAGCGGACATGCGTGGAAGGCCCCATTTTTGACGCCGACAAAATCTGCTGGCATTGATGCGCTGGCATTACCACGCTGGCATTCGTACTTTGGGCGGCTAAATCAAAATGGCGTCACGGACGCTCGCATCGGCGTTTTTTCTTGCAAAAAACGGGCCCGATAACTCCTGCCCTGTACTGGGCAGATCGCAAATCGGCGGGAACTTCCCAGCTTTGCTAAATTCTAAATGCTGATCAAAAGCGATTGATGGTTTAAACTGTGACGGACCCTATTGTTCCGCTTGCCCATTGTTCCGTTCGCCTTTGGATTGAATTTATGTCGACGCCCGGCTGGTTTTTGATTCGCACAATTGGCGTACTCGTGTTGATGCTGCCCATTGTCGGCTGTTCTGGCGATGCATCCACCAATAACACCAGCCCGAGTAACGATGATATCGCTGCCTTTATCGAGGCGAATCCAGAGTTTGCCGAGTCTCCCGATCTTGCCCCGGAAGAAACTTCGGGGACTGCGGATTCAATCGATGAGACCTCGGAACAAGAGGCGCTGACCCTCGGTGACTAACGGGTTGCCAGCACACTTACGCTTGACCGGTGGTGAACCGATCGGCGTGCCGCGATCTCAATGGTCTCTGGCAGAATGGCCGAGCCGACGCGAACAAATCCTATTGCAATTATTTGGAGTGAGATGATGAGAGTAGTGCGAGACCGTCGAGCTTTTACGCTGGTCGAGCTGCTTGTTGTGATCGCGATCATTGGGATTCTCATTGGTCTGCTGTTGCCAGCGGTTCAGGCGGCTCGCGAAGCTGCGCGGCGAATGAGTTGTAGTAATAATTTCAAGCAGATTGGACTTGCGCTGCACAACTACCATGCGACTTACAAAACGTTGCCGCAGTACCAGGGTGGCAGCGGCGGATGGCCAACGGCGAATTCGTTTCTGCCGGAGATTGGTCGCAATGGCAACGCGCTGAATATTTTGGTGGGCACCACGCCTTTTATCGAACAGCAAGGTTTGTGGAATCAGATCAGCAATCCCTACCTGGACTCCATCACGGGCAATTCTTTTCCGCCGATGGGACCATCACCCTATAAACGCCTGTCCAGTCATCTGACTTCGCGATACGACCCTTGGTTGACCGAGGTCCCAACGTATCGTTGCCCGAGCGATCCCGGTCAAGGTTTGCCGGCGCACGCGAGAACCAATTACGCAACTTGTTTAGGTGACAGTGTAATGGTCAATCAAGGACCGTCGTATCCCGACATCGGGACTTGGCCAGAGTACTACAACGCATCAGTTGCAACGCAAGGTTCATGTCGGGGCACGTTTGTCGCTCGCAAGTTTACTAAGTTTCGGGACATTACCGACGGACTCTCTAACACGATCGCGATGGGCGAAATCAACACCGACTTGGGCGACCACAACATCACGACGGATTTGTCGGTCGTGTCGTTGCCCAACGTCGCCACCAATCCCTCCTACTGTGATGATTCGGGTCATCGGGATCCCACGCGTCCACAGTTTTGGGGAACGAACGCGACGAATGTTGAAATCGACTATCGGCGTGGCTACGCGTGGGCACTGGGATTGCACATTTGTTCGGCCGTGAACACGGTGCTGGGACCCAATCAAGGTATGTGCGGTTCAATTGGTTCGGTAATCGATCCGATGATGGGAGGGGTTGCCCCACCTAGCAGCCGACATCTCGGCGGGGCGCACGTGTTGATGGGAGATGGTGCTGTTCGATTCGTTACCGATTCGATCGAAGCGGGTGACTCGAGGCAGTCGCCGGTTTATGTCGATATGAACATGGACGGTGATCCGAGCGATAGTAGTGTTGCGCCTTCGGTCGCCGGTTCGGCCAGCCCGTTCGGTTTGTGGGGAGCACTGGGCACGCGCAGTTCGTCCGAGACGATCGCCGATTTCTAGCGGTTCGCGCCCGGGACTTTTTGCGATGGCTGTCGTGATGGTGATAATGGATGAATCATAATCGAAACCCCGGTAGCCAGATCCACGTTCAGCGCAACGAGCGAACGCGGCGCGACTGGCAGTCGTATGCGCAGCATCGCCGCGAAGTCACACGGATCGTGATGGATGCCGGCAAGTGTGATTCGCCTGACCGCACGTTGGCGATTCTGGGTGCAGGAAATGGAAACGATCTTGATTTAGAGTCGTTAGCTACCCGTTATCGGTCGATCACTTTGATTGATTTGGACGCTGCCGCGGTCCATCACTGTTTGTCGAATCTGTCCGCGCTCGTCAGGAAACAAATCGATGTGATTGCGCCGTTGGATTTGTCGGGCATCTTGGATGACCTCGCAAAGATCTCGCCTGGGAATTCTGCGTTGACCGACGATGCCGTCGACGTCAACGTGGGTGAATTGATCACGCGAGCAAGTCAGGTCCCGATCACGGATTTGCCAAGCTGGGACGTAGTGGTATCAACTTGCCTGATCTCACAAATCATGGATTCGATTCACCAGCACATTCCGCCGAGCCATCCACGCAGTGCGGAAGTTGTTTTGGCGGCGCGCGAAGGCCACTTACGGCTTCTGTCACGTCTGACCAGGCCAGGTGGTGTGTCGATTTTGATAACCGATGTCGTTTCATCCGATACGTTACCCGAGCTACCGCTTGTGGATAGCAGTCGGCTGACCGAAGTCTTATCGGCAGCGATTTCAGCGAGAAACTTTTTCACGGGACTCAATCCCGTAGTCCTGATCAACAAGCTGTCCGCTCAATCTGACCCAACCATCCGGTCTACGGTGACTCATCCGCCTTGGCGATGGAACTTGGGCGATCGTTGTTACGCCGTCGTGGCAATCCAGGCCGATCGGATTGGAGCAGAGGTCTAACGCTTTGTCCCAACTATGGATAAGGGTTGGCCGTCGTGGATCTTGTTCAAGATCCACCCACCCTTAGAGCATTTTTACTTAATACGTGGGATCAATCGTAGGCCAGGACCGAATGGCAC
>JABDKS010000429.1 GCA_013002105.1 Pirellulaceae bacterium
TCGTGGGACATCAGGCTGGCAAATTGCGTATGGTTTTGGTTAGTCCAGGACGGCGATAAACTGTCTACACCGTCCTACACTTGTTCTTGTATATCGGCCTTCGCCGGTCCTTCCCACCCCGTGCCCCCGTTCTTTGACGTGTTCTCCAACCGAAACCTTATCCGTGGCGGCTTGATGAGGACGGGTGCGGATATTTTTTCTCTGATCGGCTGACTGACTTGTTTGGTTTTCTAAATTGTGACAAGCCGCCCGGAATCACTTCACGGGATGTCGTGAACGTGGTTCAACGTCGCTTGCGACCTGCGAAGATCAAAGTGGGGCACTGCGGTACATTGGATCCGCTGGCCGAAGGCGTTTTGGTGATCGGCGTCGGCGCGGCCGTGCGATTGGTCCCGTATGTCCAACAACAACCCAAGCAATACCGAGGCAAATTCCGACTGGGAGCCTCCAGTGAAACCGGCGATTTAGAAAAAGGGTTTACCGAACACCCCGATTTGCCAACTCCATCTCTGGATCAACTGCAGTCGGCGCGGCAATCGCTGATCGGATTGATTCAGCAAGTCCCGCCCGCCTATTCCGCCATCTGGGTCGACGGTCAACGAGCCTACGAACGTGTCCGTCGCGGCGAAGATGTCGAGATGCCGTCACGGCAGGTCATGATTCATGATTTGCAAATCGTCTCGATGAATTATCCCGAATTCGAATTGGACATTGTTTGCGGATCGGGTACCTACATTCGCACACTCGGAATCGACCTGGCACGGGCCGTGGGATCGACCGCCGTCATGACCCATTTGAAACGTACTGGGGTGGGTGACTTCTCGATCGAGAGTGCTGTCACGATCGACCAATTACGTGACGCTCCATTAGAGCCGTTGCTGTTTCCCCCAATTCGTGCTGTCAGTCATTTGCCGCGATTGGTTGTCGACGAAGACGGCTCGCAGCGGTTGGCCAATGGACTTTGTGTCGAAGGAACACCCAGCGGCGATGTCAATGAACAGTCGGATGTTGCGGCGGTCAACGAAGTCGGGGAGTTGCGAGCGATACTGCGGCGCAAGTCACGCGGGTGGTGCCCCTACCGAGTCTTTCCGCTGCCAACGTGACGTTGATCCCCCGAGAGTCAATGAATCCATCACGCGTAGCGAGCGAGCCGCCAAGAACATCCCCATCACCTGTAACCCGTAGGCCAGGACCAGTCCTGGCACAACTGGCAACCCCGTGCGACCCGGACCTGGCCCGGCACCACTAGCAACCCCGTAGGCCAGGACCTGTCCTGGCACGACTGGCATCCCTGTCCGCCAAGACCCTCCATCACAAACCACAATGCGTCAGGGTCGCTGCAGCGTGCCGACCACTTCGGCCACCGATGTCGCATCGAGTTCCGCCAGGGCGTCAGGGAGTTGGTCGATCAGGCGTGTCGATATGGTGGGGTCGTAATAGTTCGCCGTTCCAATTTGTACCGCGGATGCTCCGGCGACGATGAATTGCATCACGTCATCGATGTTGGCGATTCCACCGATACCAATAATCGGAATGTCGACCGCCGATGCGACTTGATGCACACACCTGAGCGCGATCGGCTTGATCGCCGGGCCGCTCAGACCGCCCATCCCATTGCCCAACATCGGGCGTCGTTTTCGCCAATCGATCGCCATTGCCAGCACCGTGTTGATCAAACAAACCCCATCGGCGCCACCGTCCGCCGCGCCCTGCGCGATCTGTGCAATGCTGGTCACGTTGGGGGTTAGCTTCGCCAGGATCGGGACGGGGCATTTTTCGCGGGCTGCTGCCACGACGTCACGACAGGATGTCGCGTTGGTTCCGAAGTCGATCCCGCCGCTGACGTTTGGGCATGATAGATTCAGCTCGATCGCCGATACACCCGGTTCGTTGCCGACGCGGTGGGCGAGTTCGACAAAGTCATCTTGGGTGCGACCAGCCACACTGACGACGACCGACGTTCCAATTTCTCGCAAGTACGGCAGATGCTGCTGCAAAAATGCGTCGACGCCATCGTTGTCCAGCCCGATCGCGTTGAGCAATCCCGCGGAGGTTTCGACGGTTCTCCACGGAGCGTTGCCGATGCGTGGTTCGGCGGTGATCGTTTTGGGCAGCACACCACCGATTCGCGAAACATTGACGATCCCTTGCATTTCGCGGGCGTAACCAAAGGTGCCCGATGCCACCATGATCGGATTCTTGAGCTTCAATCGACCCAGCGAGACGGACAAGTCGATCTTGGTGGCGGCATTCATTGCGAGATAGTGGTTGGAGAATTGGTTCGAATGATCGTTGGATTCTGCAAATTACGGTTCGTCGACTTTCGGTTCGTCAGAGTGCGAGTCATCAACGTGCGAATCAACAATGTGCGAATCATCAAAGTGTCTGGGCCCTGCAGTTTGCCCGCTAGGGCCATCGATCATTCAATCCTGTTTTAAAACCAGGCGATCATGAATGTGGAACATCAACTCGTCAGCGACGTGCATTTTGTCGCCGTTAATCGAAGCGATCACATCGCCGATCGGGTCAAGCAGTTCCACGTCGTTGTCAGAGGCATCGATCGCTTGAGGTCCGTTGCTGACCATCAAGTCGCAGCACTTTTTTTGCAGTTTGACTGTCGCGCGGAACCGTCGGTCCTCCGTCTCCAGCGCGAATCCAACCACCCACTGATCCGAGCGTTTGTTCTGACCGAGCATCGCGACGACGTCCGGCGTTTCGATCAATTCCAGCACAAGCGGTTGTCCCGTCTTGGCGATCTTGTCGGTCTTCACATACCGCGGCATGTAGTCGCACGGAGCCGCGGCACCAATGGCGCCATCGCATTGATCAAAGATCTTCTTGGCCGACGCCAACATCTCGTCGGTCGTCAACACCGACACGACGTCCGCGCCGGCAGGGTAATCGACGGCCACCGGTCCACTAATGACAACAACCTCGTGACCCAGACGGAGCGCCGCGTCGGCTAATGCTGCTCCCATTCGACCGCTCGACGCGTTGGTCAAGTAACGCACGGGATCGAGATACTGACGCGTCGGACCGGATGTAATCAGAATGCGCGACACAGCAACCAGACTATTTTTTCAAAGTCTCTGCGATCAGACGATCTAAGTGTTTTTTGTCCAAATCCATTTTCACTGCCGCGAGCGCAAAGAGACGCTTCTCACCTTCTTCCAGCCGACCATCGGCGGCCATCATTCGAATCAAGTCACACATCAACTCTTCGCGTGCCGCTTGACTGTTGGGCAATTCCAATGCCGCATCGTCGCTCAAACCGAACTCGATCGCTTTTTGTAAATCAATCGCGGTCAAACCGAGCTCCGCACACCGGTCGGCAACCATGTTGACTTCGCGCTCGCCAATCGACCCGTCGGCCATCGCCATCACGACCAAGTTACGAAGGTGCCGTTGCTGTTTTGTGTTTTTGTCGTCTGTCATAGTGCCGCTGAGTTTACCCTGGCCCCCCCGATCACGGAAGACGACGTGGCGAAATGGCCAGATGCCCAACTCATTCGGCGCAGTTCCATTGGCCCAGCTCAAATGTGCCAGTTCGTTTGGCCCAAGACGTGCGGCCCAGAACATTCGGCCCAGGGCTCAACTAGCGACCCGCGGCATCGCGGATTGGGCGATGCATCGTTCTTAGACAACGCACGGCATGCTGGGAGACCACTATCAACAACCGGGGGAACGACTATCGACGCGTTCGCAACGCTTCGCTGGCCAAAATGTGCGGTGTGTTCAGCCCCTGCACAAATCCCTGCTGGCCCGATACATCGATGTGGCTATTGATGTGATGGCGCAGATTCACGCCGGGTGCCGGCGTGATGTAAGCGATCGTGTTGCCGACGTTGTCCGTCAATGCAAACGGCGGACTGTTCTCGCGGGCTGAATAGACCTGCACCAGGTAGCCCGAAGCCGTTGGTCCCTGCGGAATCGTGGGCATCTGTGTCGCCACGCCTTGAGGCATGGGGGCTGCCGCACCCTGCGGTGACAGTTGATCGACCGCCATCTGGGCGACGCCATTGGGAGCGGTCGCTGATTGAATCGGCATAATCGCCGTGGCAGGCATGACCGACAGACCGGCTCCCGCGACGCGTTGATGCGGCTGCGTTTGTCCATCACGACGCGACGCGACGCGTTGATATTGGCCGACGCGTTCGCTTAGCAGTCGAGCGCGGGCGGCGGTCAAATCATCCGTCGATGTTTGCACCATCCGGTTTGCAGCGTCGGCAATCGGTTGTGTCTCGATCGCCGTCGCAGTGTTTGCCATTAATCGCGACAGCATTAGATGCAGTTGTTCGACATCCGCTGTACTCGCTTCCGCTTCGATCGCCGCAATCGCTTCTGCCGTGGGCATTGTGGCCGCCGCGACCCGTGCCGTTTGTGGTGCGAACGTGATTGGCTCTTGGCCGCCCACCTGCTGAATCGCGCCGTTAGGAAATCGGTTGGTGCCAGGCGGTGCCAACGACGGTGGCAAGTTCTGTCGTGCCGCACCGATGATCCAATTTTGTTCATTCGCCGGTTCGGCCGCTCGCGGTGCTGCCGCGGATCCAGAAGCACCAATTTCGATCAATCGTGGACGCGATACAAAATCGGCTGCCGCGAGTCGTGGTTCGCTGCGCGTCGGTGCCGTCGCATCGGCGACCGATGCCGTCGCGTGATGCGCAGGGCCAGTGTGTGTTTGGGAGATTGAATCTTCGACCGCTTGCCGCACCGGATTGTTTTCCCAACTGGGACTCAATCCACTGCCCACCGCACCGGCTTGGTTGGTCGGTGAGGACTGTTGCGCCGTTACGGCAGCCTGAGGTGCAGCGCTCAAGACCGGTTGGTCACCGTTGTCCAGCGGCTGCAGCCGACCGGGATTGCGACGTGATGATTCGATGCCAACGGTACCACCGGCGGTACGGATTGGCGCTGGAGTGGGCGTGTTGACCGATGCCGTGTGATCACCCACATGGTGTAATACCGATGGGCCCAGATCTTCGGTTTGTAGGGCGTCAACTGCGGATTGGGTATCGGCTGTACGTGCTTGCGAAGTGTTGTGCTGCGCTATGCGTTGCTGCTGTGACGAGTCGACCGATCCGGTTGGGGCGCGTTGCCCACCTTGCCGTTGAACGGTCGCGATCAGCTCTTCGGCCGTTCGGACAATTTGGTCGCGATGGACCCAGCGAAATTCGCCCGACGGCGGCACGATGCGATACCACAATTGCGGACCATCGGGACCTTCGCGCTCGCTGCGGCCAATGATCGTGACAGGTTCACCCTGGGCCAGTTGCACTTGCCAGCGATAGCGTTTGGCGCGACCCAGATGAGTTCCAATCCAAGCAACCGTGCGGTCTTCGATCACGGTACCACTTTCGCCACCCTGGTCAGCTTGAACAGTCGACGCCGGTATCCAGCAAAAGCTTTCACTCGGCGGTCGTACACCCAACCAACCATCCGCCGTTTCGACGTAGACATCCAATTCCTGACCATGACGCAGCGGATCGGTCCGATAGTATTCTTCGCTCGGACCGCACCGCGTGTAGGCTTCTTCGTATGCGACCAGAACCGTATACGGATCACTGGACAAACCCTGCTGCGCATCAGTGTTCTCCTGCGCGTTGGTATCGTGCGGCACCATGCAAACGGCAAAGACCGCCAATGCAGCAGTCGTCAGCAGGGATCGGACGGAGATCAAAACAGGACGTTCGGCCGTTTTCATCGCAAAAATTTCTCTGACAGCAAAGGGAACGCTGGGCCGATCACGCGACAATGTGCGAACGGCTTTTGGGCAGCGCAAGCTTTCCATTTGGTCGATACCGAACCAGCGGCCACCAGCACAAGATGAATCGTGCAAGACGACCGACGCACAGATCGCACCGGTTCGTCATTTTCAGAATCCAACCAGGGCATGAACTAACGGGAAACCGGCATGGTTGCGTCTTCACGTCCCGTTCGGGTAGCGTCGCAGCGGACTACCAGATAACACTCGCTCTGCAAGAACCGTCTCTCGGGGCCGCAGAGGGCACGTCATCCTGCTGGCCCACTGCCAGAATTTTGCACGGTCGGATCTTGCACGATCGGATTTTGCAAGTGCTTATCAAGTTCGTCGCTGAATCACCCATGGCTTTGCTGGCAAAGGGGTTCCAGATCAGCGTTTACGCTCGACCAAGTCGACTCGTAGACTCCCAATACGGGTCCAACGTTTAGCTCGCGCTGATGTTGTCTCCCCGTTTCGCAAGATGATTCACCGTCGCTGTTCATTTGTCCCATTTTTATTGACGCTCCATCATGTGCCTTTTGATCAGCTGCGAATCGGGAGGTCAACGTGTTCCCGAGCAACTGATAGAGAATCACGCAGTCCACCTATCCGCGTCGCCCGATCGGCGGGAGCAGCGGCAAGCGACACCGCGTAACAAGCACGCCCACCGACGATCGCCACCGAACTCCGATTCGTTTGCAAGTCTTCCCGAATCACTTTCCCATGATGCAGCGGCGCGATACGCGGCACGGCGGATCGCCGAGCGTTTGCAAGCCCCGCTGATCCAGCACGACTATTCACTCGACTTGATCGACGTCACTCGATCGTTGCGTCATCGTCGACTTTATTCGTCGCTCACACGGGGCTGCGATGAGCACCAGAAAGCGTGGCTGATCGATCATGTTTATCAGCCCTATCGTGATCGCGTTCGCAGTGCGATCGGTCAGCAGTTGTGCCGGCAAGTGTATGTGGTGCATTTATCCATCCGCAGTTTTGACCAGTTCAGTCCCAAGCAAAAACGGCGTCGCGCGGACGTCGGGTTACTGTACGATCCAGCGGTGGTGGACGAAGTCGACTTGTGTGCCGATTGGCTCGAAGAAATGTATTTCGGTGTCGAAATGCTCAAGGTTCGTCGCAACTATCCGCGACGCGGCACGGTCGACAGTCTGACGCGGGCAATGCGAACCGAGTTTTCTGGACAGAACTATCTGGGTGTCGAAGTCCTTTTGAATCGAGCCTGGGCGGCGCGCGACGTAGCGCTGCGAGATGAAGCCATTGATGCGATGTGTACGAGTCTACAAGCGGTTCTGCAGCCGATCCAAAATGCAGCCGCGTAAACCCCAAGTTCACCGCGGCGGCGCAACCCCATCGGTCCAAAGTAGGGCCGGCTCCCACCGGCCGATTACATCCCGCCAATTACATCCCGCCATATGCGCAATCTCATCCAGTTGATTTCATCCACTCGATAGCGTGCCGTTGATCGCGTGCAGTTGGCCGGTAGGGACCGGCC
>JABDKS010000431.1 GCA_013002105.1 Pirellulaceae bacterium
CCATCGCCTTGTGCGTTGCGTCGCGTGGTGACAATCCCTCGGCGATCAGTCGTTCCACGTTTTCGACGACGACGATGGCGTCGTCCACCACGATGCCGATTGCCAGAACCAGGCCAAACAGTGACAGCGTGTTCAGCGTCACGCCGAGTCCCTGCATGCAGGCGAAGGTACCAATCAGCGAAATCGGAATCGCGACCACCGGAATGATGGTCGGACGCCAGTTGTGCAGGAACATGAACACGGTCAACACAACAAACACGGTCGTAATCAACAGCGTATTGAAGACTTCGTCAATCGAATCTTCCACAAACTTCGTTGGGTTGTACGCGACTTCGTAACCAACACCTTCGGGAAAATCCTTTCGCATATCCGACATCGTCTGCTGGACTTCCGCTGCGGTGTCGACAGCGTTGGTTCCGGGACGCTGGTAGATCAACACTGCGATCGCCGGCTTTCCGTCCAGATAACTCAGACGCGAATAGTCCTGTGCTCCGAGTTCCAGTCGAGCCACATCGCTGAGACGCGTTACGCGGCCATCGTCGCCACGCTTTACGATGATGTTGCCAAATTCTTCGGCGTCGCGGAGGCGGCCTTGGGTAGTCACGTTAAACTGAAAAGCACCGGTTTTGTCGGTGGGTGGCTGCCCGATGACGCCGGCTGCAACCTGCACATTTTGCTCTCGGATGGCTTGCACGACATCGCCCGCCGTCAGGTCCACGTGCGTCATTTTTTCGATATCTAACCAGACGCGCATCGCATATTCATTGCCGCCGGCGATGCGAATGTCGCCGACCCCATCAAGCCTCATCAACGCATCGCGAACACGCAGGTAAGCAAAATTACTGATGTACAGTTCGTCGCGACTTTCGTCCGGTGAATTCAGATGGACGACCATCAACATGTCCGGAATCTGCTTGGTGGTGGTCACTCCGATTTGACGAACTTGTTCCGGCAGACGCGACTCGGCGACGGCGACTCGATTTTGGACCAGCACCTGAGCGTCATCCAGATCCGTACCCAGTTTGAATGTGACGGTCAGTTGCATGGTGCCGTCCGAGCTGGAGGACGACTCCATGTACAACATGTCATCCACGCCGTTCATCTCCTGCTCGATCGGCGTGGCAACCGTGTCCGCGATGACCTGTGGGGTCGCTCCGGGGTAGCTCGCCCGGACCAAGATCGTGGGCGGCGCGACATTCGGGTATTGCGATACCGGCAGCGAAAAGTACGTGATGCCGCCGACCAACACAATCAGGAAGGACAGGACCGTTGCGAAAATCGGTCGTTCGATAAAAAAGTGAGGGAACTTCATTACGATGCAGCTCCCCGGCGGTTCGCCACTGGTGGCTGGGAAGAATCCAGCTTTCGATTTGTGTCCAGCGATTTGCCGACGGATTTGGTAATCCGGCGTTGTGCTTTTGACTCAGAACTTTCCCCGATCCACTTCTCCGGTGGCAGCGGTTCGTAATCATCCGGCAAGCCGTCGTCGACGACTTCGATCGCACCCTCTCTGGTGTTCACTTGCATCTCGGGTCGCGCATTGAGCAGTCCCTCGATGACCAGCGACTCCTCTCCTGTCAATCCTGTACGAACGACACGCAAGCCATCGACCATTGGGCCGAGCGTCACTGCGCGGCGCTGGATGATTTTGTTCGCCACGATGTACACAAATTGAGACGACTGATCCGTACCGACTGCGGAATCCGGTATCAGCACCGCTTCGTAAGCGGCGCTGCCGGGAATCCGGATGCGAGCAAACATGCCTGGAACCAGGACTTGGTCATCGTTGGGAAAAATACACCGAGCTCGCATGCTGGCGGTGTTGGAATCGAAACGATTATCAACAAAGTCCATATGTCCTTGATGAGGGAACCCGACTTCGTCCACCAACCCGAGAAACACGGGGTTCTTAGCTACCCGAGAACTCTCGCGTTTTCCATCGAGCGCCAATCGGGTGTACTTCAGCACCTCCTGCTCATTGGCGTCAAAAGTGCAATAGATCGGTTCGACCGACGTGATCGTTGTCAGCAGAGTGGACGTCGCCGTGCCGCCACTGACCAGATTGCCTTCATTGACGTGCTCGCGGCTGATGCGTCCCGTAACGGGAGAATGAATTTGGGTGTAATCGAGGTTCAGTTCCGCGGTCTCGATACCTGATTTAGCCAAATCAACGGCGGCCACCGCCGTCGCGATCGCTGCCTGAGCTGACGTGACGGCAGCCTTACTGGCTTCTTTATCGGCTTGTGCCTGAAGAAACTCGGCCTCACGCTGATCAAGTTCTTCGGCGGAAAGTGCGTTTTGCAATTTCAAACTGCGTGCGCGGGTGACGCGGGCGTCGGCGAGCTGCAATTGCGCTTCGGATTGAAGCTGCTGGGCCTTCGCTTCCTCGAGCTGCCCTTTGGACTGCTCGACCCGCGATTCGGCTTGTTTCAAAGCGGCTTTCGCTCCGCTGAGTTCGGCGGTAAAGGGCCGCGGATCGATGACAAACAATAAGTCACCTTTGGCAACCATCTGCCCCTCGTCAAAGTGGATCGACTGCAGATAGCCGCTGACACGTCCACGGACTTCGACAAACTTAATTGGTTCGAGCCGGCCGGTATAAGCATCCCATTCAACGATCTGCTTAAGAACGGGCGCAGCCACCGTCATGGTGGGCGGAGGCGGTGCGGGGGGCATACTGCCCTGGTTTGTGCAGCCAGTGATCCCGGCGACCAGCGTCACAGAAACCAGAAGAATGATGTCGCGGATGTTCGTCATGTTATCGATGCGGTGTTTGGTCGTGGATTTTGTCAAGAATCCTTGCGAGGGATCGATCTTTGACGAGGTCCACTACGCCGGGATTGTGGTGTTCGTAGGGAATACTGGACGTTGGGGCCGGTCTTACAGCAAATTCCCGAAAACAATTTTTCTGACTTGCTGTATGGCCTTCTGATTTGGCCGGTAAACCAATTGGTGAGCCACGATCGTGGCAAATGAAGCATCCATCTTTCGAGGACAAGCAAATGACATTCGACGTCGCAAACAAGACGGTATTGGTGACCGGGGCAAACCGCGGTATTGGAAAGGCGATCCTGAAGGAAGCACTTGATCGCGGTGCAGCGAAGGTCTACGCGGCGGTGCGGAACATCCACTCCGTCGACCCGCTGGTAGCCGAGTACGGTGACCGCGTGGTACCCGTTCGCGTCGACTTAGAGGATCCGGAATCAATTATTGCCGCGGCTAAGACGGCAACGGATGTTGATGTTGTTGTCAACAACGCAGGTGTGTTGCAGCGAGCATCCTCGCTGGATCGACATGCGATCGACTCGCTGCAGCATGAAATGAACGTCAATGTCTACGGATTGATCCGCGTTGCACAGGCGTTTGCTCCCGTCCTGAAGGCAAACGGCGGCGGCGCGATTGCACAACTCAACAGCGTTGCGTCCGTTAAGAATTTTTCAGATTTCGCGACCTATTGCGCATCGAAGGCAGCGAGTTACTCGATCACACAGGGCTTGCGTGATTCGCTACAAGCACAAGGAACTCAGGTGGTCAGCGTTCATCCCGGTCCGATTGCAACGGACATGGCAACCGATGCGGGCTTGGAGGACGGCGCCGAATCACCCGCTTTGGTTGCGACGGCGATTTTCGACGCCATCGCTGAAGGTCATTTCCATGTGTGGCCCGATTCGACAGCCAAGCAGGTTGGTGGAGCCTATCAGGGTTTTGCAGAAAACGTCGTCGAAACAGAAATGCAGGAAAGTGTGGGGTGAGCGCATGTCGCAGTGGATCATGACAAAGATTCCTGCCAATGCCGTCGCGGATCTTGTAGGAGATCTGTGCGCGACTGGATCGTTAACAAGATCCACTACAGCCGACACTTGTTCGGGTCGTCTTCGCGGTTTGACAATCAGGGGATACAATGGTGAATCTCCTTTGTCACCCCCCGAGGCGCCCCATGGCCGAGTCCCCACAGACGCGAGCGACGTTGTTGTTGCGACTGCGCGATCGTGGTGATGGGGATGCGTGGAGTGCATTTGTTCGCGACTACGGCCCGATGATCTATCGGTTCGTCCGTAGTCGCGGGTTGCAAGATGCAGATGCTGCGGACGTCGTGCAAGACGTCATGCGAAGCGTTGGTTTGGCGATCGACCGTCTGGACTATCAAAAAGAGAAAGGCGGTTTCCGAGCTTGGTTGTTCACCATCACGCGCAATAAGTTATCGACTTATTTTGAAAAACGAAATCGAATGGGACCGATCGGCAACGACACGGCGCAACACGAAATGCTCGGTCAAGCGAGCAGTGATCGAAGCGAGCTTGATGAACAATGGGAACTTGAACACAGACGGCAACTCGCGGCGATGGCCATGGAAACGTTAAAACCGACCATCGAACAAAAAACATGGGCCGCGTTTGAGCTGACTGCCATCCAAGGGCGGTCGGCTCAGGAGGCCGGGGAAACAATCGGCTTGTCAAAGGGCGCGGTGTACGTTGCCCGCAGCAGAGTGACGGCCAAATTGAGAAGCGAAATCGAACGACTGCTCGCCGAAGAAGAGCCCTAGCCAATAGAAGTATCACCATAGTGGATCTTGTCAAAGTTCCCGCACACTGAAACCGCATCTCATCGGATCTTTGACAAGATTCACTACCTGACGTTTGATGAAGTCTAATCATGTCTGTTCCATCTGCCTGCCCAACGCCCGAACAACTCAGTGGCCTGATCCGTGGAACCTTGTCCGAACAAGATAACGCTCGGCTGACCGATCATGTCGGAAATTGCACCACGTGTCAGACGAACTTGCAGTCCGCGGCGACAGGCGAAATCCCGATCGTTTCTTTGGTCTCAGACGTTCAGGGCTTGAACCCGCCGAACGAATCGAACTATTGGCCGGCCATGACCGATATCGAAAGAGAACGGTCTGAAGAGAACGCGGTGGATCCGGTGAAAGATCCCCACAACGGATCTTTCACAAGATCCTCTACACCAGCGGACGATCTCGACTTCCTTGAACCGTCCGATGATTTGGCCTATCTCGGCAAGTTGCATCACTTCCAGATCTCGCGTGTGATCGGACGCGGTGGCATGGGGATCGTGCTGGAAGCTTTTGATCCGCATTTGCACCGCAATGTTGCGATCAAGGTACTCAATCCGCAGTTCCAAGCCAACGACATCGCCAAGCAGCGGTTCTGTCGCGAAGGACGCGCTGCTGCCGCGATCTCGCACGAACATGTCGTACCGATGTACCAAGTCGCCAAAGCTGACCAGGGCGAAGTCGCGTACTTGGTAATGCAATTGATCGAAGGCGACACGTTGGAGAATCGCTTGCGCGACGGCCAGCCTTTGCCCCCAAACGATGTCGCACGGATCGGTATGCAGATCGCCGCCGGCCTTTCGGCGGCGCACAAGCGTGACATGGTTCACCGAGATATCAAGCCAGCGAACATCATGATTGAATCGGAAACCAATCGTGTGAAGCTGACCGACTTCGGCCTCGCACGTGCAACCGACGATGTAAAGCTGACGAAGACCGGGATGGTTACGGGAACACCGCTATACATGTCGCCCGAGCAAACGTTGGGTGAAACTGCCGACGAAAGGAGCGATCTGTTTTCGCTCGGCGCAGTCATGTACGAAATGGCGACCGGTGTGGCACCTTTCCAAGCGCCGTCGGCGCTCGGCGTGATGCAAAATATCATGAACGTCAATCCCAAGGCACCTCACACAATTAATGCTGGGATCACACGTCCGCTGTCGAATCTGATCATGTCACTGCTGACAAAGAATCCGGTCGATCGGCCTGAGTCGGCGTCGGCTGTCGCAACTGCGCTGGCGGCAATCGTCAACGAATACGGCCCCATCTCGCCACTACAAGTTCCAGCAGTGGCGGCGAAAGAGGTGAAGAAACTGTCGGGCAGCTATCGACGATTGGAGCGGCGCTGGGTGATGGCCGCTTGGCTCGCCGCCGCGTTTGGATTGATAAGCATGCTGGCTGCGGGTTTCCTGATGTCGCGATCGGACACTGGCGACGACTTCCCATCGGTCGTGCTGCCCGATAATCCAGGCACGGTTTGGTCCGTCGACTTCGCACCTGATGGCAAGCGACTTGCTGCCGCGATCGAAGACGGTAGCGTACGGATTTGGGACATCGACAACCAACAGTTATTGAAGAATTTTAATGCGCACCGCGGCATCGCCTGGATGGTCGCCTATCACCCGACGCGACCGCTGCTGATGACCAGTGGAGACGATGCGATGGTCAGGCTTTGGGACTCGACGACTTTTGAATTTGTAAAAGAGTGGAAAGCCGCCAACGCCGTCCGGAGTGCCGCGTTTTCACCCAACGGCAACCGGATTGTCGCCGGCGACCGAGAAGGAACGATCCATGTCTATGACATCGATAGCGGTGAAGAAGTCGCGAACAAGAACCACCCCGGCTCGATCCTAGGGATCGACTACTCCAGTGACGGCAAGTTGATTGCGAGTGTCGGAAGCGGCAAAGTCGTCCGCATCTTTGACGCGGAGACGTTGGACGAGCGAAACACGTTGACTGGTCACGATGGCCCGATCTACGCCGTCAAGTTCGCTCCGCAAGGTCCGCTTGTCGCATCGGTCGGTTGGAATAAGAACATTCGTATATGGAACACGGAAACCGGTGAAGAGGTAGAACGTCTCGTCGGCAGCGAAGGTGACATTTGGGGCGTTGCGTTCTGCAGTGATGCGACACATTTGGTGACCGGCGAATACGGCGGCGCGGCCCGCGTCTGGGAATTGGCAAGTGGCAAGGCCGTTACGACACTCCGTGGGCATACTTCTTCTGTTCACAACGTTTCTCTGGACCCCATCGCCCATCGCATCGCCACAAGTAGCCGTGACGGAACGATCCGAGTCTGGGACATGAGCAGCGTGGCTGCAAAGTAACAAAGCAATACATCACCACCGAGGTAGTGGATCTTGCTCAAGATCCTCGTCATTCGGATCTGGAACAAGATCCACTACGGAACTGTCATTCGGATCTTTGACAAGATCCACTACGCGGCTGCTAATCTGGTGTATCAAGATGGCCCATCTTTCCGGCTTGGTAGTCACGGATCGCTTCGTGGATCTCTGCGCGTGTATTCATCACGAAGGGTCCTTGCCCCACCACCGGCTCACCGATGGGCTGCCCGGTCAAAACCAGAATTCTTGCGGCGGATTCGCAGCGGATTCCGACGGTTTCGCCATCACGTTCTAACAAAGCCAACTCGACCGCTTTGACGGGTTCGTCGTTCACGATTGCGCTACCTGACTGAACGACCATCATCGAGGTGTGGCCGCCGGGAACGTCGAATTGGGTCGATGCACCAGCGTTCAATTGCAGATCCCAAACATTGATCGGCGTAAACGTCGATGCGGGACCTTTGGACTCGCGAAACTCACCTGCGATCACTCGGGCTGTGCCGGCATCACCAGCCAGCGAAACTTGAGGAAACTGGTCGGCCAATAGATCCTGGTACTTCGGCGGCGACTTTTTGTTGACAGCGGGCAGATTCACCCACAATTGAATCATTTCCAACGTTCCACCTTCTTGGGCGAATCGCCTGCTGTGGAATTCTTCGTGAACGATTCCCGACGCGGCCGTCATCCATTGCACGTCGCCAGAACCAATGGTTCCGCGACTGCCGCTGGAATCGCGATGTTCTAATTCACCGTCGTACAAAATCGTCACCGTCTCGAACCCGCGATGCGGATGCTCGGCCACGCCACGCTTTGCCTCGTTTGGAGCAAATTCGTGAGGTCCGGCATAATCAAGAAGCAGAAACGGATCGAATTCCGATCCATCGGCATAGGAAAACAAGCTTCGTACAGGAAAACCGTCGCCGACCCAGTGTTGTGGAACATCGCGAACGATTCGCTTGATCTTTTTCATGATGGATCAATCCGGTGTTCTGTTTTGATGAATGTCGCGCTTGTTCGTAAATATGGAGACAAGATCCATGTTAAGCCGCGAGGTTGTCTCGGAAAAGTATCGTTCCCGATCCGCCGTATGCCGCCATTTTCCTGCAAGACGAGTATATCAACGATACCGCAACGCCACCGTAGAACGGACTTCAGTCCGTTGCCAAACATCCCCGACACAACCACGCATCACCAAGCGAAGCTCATTGTGTCCCCGCCATTGCATGCACCACCGCGACAATTCTTAGGCTAGCTAACTTGACAGCGCCGCTATTCCTTAGCCGATGGGCGATACCCCGGTTGTTTTCGCAACGAACCGCGGCGATCACCGTGCGGCTATCGGGACAGGAAATCACAGCGTTCTGAAACCAAAGTGCCGCTGTCCAACGAAGCAGTGGGCCCCGACCCCATCACGCGCAAACACGAAGTCAATCATCACGCCCCGCTGGCAAGCTAGCCGGTACCGTCCACGCCCCGGATCGCTCGCATCAATCCGCACGTTGTCGACTGCCAGATTGACCTGGATTTGTTGGGAGACGTCATACTACGATCGTGAACTCATTGACTCGCAGTTTCACGCCACAGCAAACAGGCTTCATGAAGATCGCACTTGCATTTTCCGGCGGCGGCGTGCGTGCAACGGTTTTCCACCTGGGCGTTCTTGCTCGTCTTGCCCGCCAGGATTTGCTGGGCAACGTGACGATTCTCTCCAGCGTTTCGGGCGGAAGTCTTGCCGCGGGGCTCGTCTTTTCGACCTGCGGATACAGATGGCCAAATAGTCACGAGTACTTGCACGATGTGGTGCCACGATGTCTATCGCTGCTGACGACAAAAAACGTGCAGCGGACCTACGTGCTGAGATCCTTGCTCCGTCCTTGGCGGCTGTTATCGGGTCGTGCTTCTGTTCTCGGCGATGCGATAGAAAGTCATTGGGGTATCACGGGATCGCTAGGGGATCTACCCATCGAACCACGCTGGATCATCAATGCAACGTGTTACCAGACGGGCAAGAACTGGCGTTTTCAACGTGACTTGATGGGCGACTATCAAGCCAAATACATCCCCGATCCCGAATTCCGTTTGTCCCATGCCTTGGCGGCTTCCGCGGCGGTGCCGGGCTTGATTGGTCCACTGCTGATCCGATCGCGCCAACACAGGTGGTGTGAATACCAGTCCGCGATTGGAGTAGAAGGCGATTGGCAACCGATCGAACCCAAGTACAGGCATTTGCATTTGTGGGATGGTGGCGTGTACGACAACTTAGGCGTGGAGTCATTGTTCAAGCCAGGTGATGGACTATGCGACGAGGCCGATTTCTTGATCGTGTGCGATGCATCACGTCCATTGTCCAGCGAATCGCGGCAGTCACGATGGCGACCCGGCTACTTAAAAGCATCCATGCGATTGGTTGACGTTGCGACCGACCAGGTCCGAAGTCTGAGAGCGAGGATGTTGATCGAATACTTTAAGCAGAATCCGGGGACCGGCGCGTATCTGCGTTTGGGGTCGGTGGCGACCCGAGCGAATGCACGCGGCGCGGTGGCCAACAAAGTAACGTTGTCCGATAGCGATATTCAGTTCGTAGCGCAAATCGAAACGACATTGCGTCGACTTTCGGGCAACGAATTCAGCCTGTTGTTTCGCCACGGCTTCGAAATCGCCGACACAATGCTGTCGAACTACGGAAATCAGACACTTGCCCGCATTCCACGCGACCGCGTGTTATTCAAAGCGGCTTGAGCGTTGCGGGCTGGAAGTCTCCTGGCAACGAACGCTGCGACACGATCAACTTTTAGCGATCATCGTGACGCCGGTTGCTGCCTATAATCGCTGATTGTTTTTAGCGTCATTTCGAGCGATTCATTCAGCACTGGCAGTTGTCGGCTTAGCGATGCGTCATCGGAATCCTCTGCGATCTTTTCGAGAGATTCTAAAGTTGCCGCGAGTGGCATTGCGCCGATGGACATTGCTGCACCCTTGAGCGTGTGCATGGCACGCATCACCGACTTGATGTCTGCGTTTGCGGTCGCGACTTGGATGTCGGTGTGGAGCGTTTTGCTTTCGGCTTCAAAAGTCTTGAACAATTCGATCAGCAGACCGCGGTCATTGCCAAAAGAGTTGGACAACCGTTCCCACGCGATTGTCTCGCCGTCGGTTCGCTTTGATTCAACGATTGCGGGCTCAGTGCCCGATGTTGGATGGGAATGGGTATCCGGTGGAAAATCAATCAAATGAGAATCTGAAGGCGACGCGTCCTGCCGAATCGCTGATTCCGATTGGTGTCGATTGGCTATCGGATCGGATTCGTCGGCCGTGTTGATGTCGCGATTAGGTGCGGGGTCATTGCCAGAATCTAGCGATGTCGACTCCGGAACCTTGGGCTGGGGCGGGTCGTTGGGCGACTGAGTGTTCTGTAACAGTCCGGCGAGTGCTTCAAAAAGGAGTTCGCGACGAATTGGCTTGGGAACATAGTCATCCATGCCGGCCTCGAGGCATTGCTCGCGGTCTCCCTTCATCGCATTCGCGGTCATCGCGATGATCGGTACGTGCTGGCCGGTTGTTTCTTCGGCTTTGCGAATGGTTCTTGTGGCTTCGATCCCGTCCATGATCGGCATTTGCACATCCATCAACACGACGTCATACGAGTCTTTGCCAAGAGCATCGACTGCTTCTTCGCCATTGTTTGCGATCATCACGTCGTGGCCAAATTGAGAGAGCAGTCCCACCGCCAGTTTCTGATTTACCAGATTGTCTTCTGCAAGCAAGATTTTCAGTTTGCCGAGATCAAAATCTGTATCCGAGCGGGGCACTTCATGGTCTTCGGGCCCATTGACGCCGAGTGCACGGACGATCGAGTCAAACAGCTCGGATTGTTTCACCGGCTTCATTAGCCGGTCGGCGATGCCCAGTTCCAGTCTACGATCCTTGTCACCCAATCGTCCGCCCGACGTGAGCATGATGACGGGTGCGTTTTCGATCAGTGCATCCTGCCGCAAACGCTGAACGAAATCAAACCCGTCTTGCCCGGGCATGTTCACATCCGTGACAACGAGGCCAAATGGTTTCCCCTCGTTTTCGGCGAATTCGATTTCGGCGATCGCCTCATCGACCGATTCCGCGAGCACAGCTTGCATCCCCCAACTGGACAGCATTTCCTTGAGTATGAAACGGTTGGTTTCGTTATCATCAACGATCAAGACATGGGTTCCGCCGACGATGACCACACCGCGTGATTTACTCTCCTGCACATCGTCCGGCGCAACGCCCATCATGGCTGTGAAATAAAAGCGACTTCCCTGTCCCAGATCACTGTCAACCCAGATTGTCCCACCCATCATGCTGACAAGCCTTGACGAGATCGTCAGTCCAAGACCAGTTCCACCGAACTGGCGTGTCGTCGACGCGTCTGCTTGTTCAAACTCGCGGAAGATCGATTCGCATTTTTCCTTGGGAATCCCGATTCCCGTATCCCGAACGCAGACACTCAGGCGGTATTCATCGTCGATCGCGGTCTGCAATTCGACTTCGACAACGACTTCACCTTTCGTCGTGAACTTAATTGCGTTGCCAACAAGATTGATAATGATCTGACGCAGACGGCCAGGATCACCAACCAAAAATTTTGGGATTTCAGGATCGACGCGGAACGCTAGTTCGAGATTTTTGGCATGCGCACGTACCGCGAGCGCCTTCATCGTGTCACCAAGATTCTCGCGAAAATTGAATGGGATGCTGTCAATATCCAACATGCCGGCTTCGATTTTCGAAAAATCCAGGACGTCATTGATGATCGTCATCAGCGAGTCCCCCGACTCCTGAATCATCTTCAAATAACCACGCTGCGACATATCGATTTTGGTATCTAGCAGCAGTTCCGTCATTCCGATGATGGCGTTCATTGGCGTGCGAATTTCGTGACTCATGTTGGCCAGGAATTCGCTCTTGGCTCGGTTGGCGTTATTAGCGGCATCTCGCGCCGACATCAACTCCTCGGCGGCCAATTTCCGGCCAGTAATATTTCGGCTGATACCGACAATCCCGACGACTTCGCCTTCCGGGTTCCGCAGTGGCACCTTGGAGCTTAGATACCAATACTGGGTACCGTCAGCCTGTTGCGAACATTCCTCCTTGTCGATCATCGCTTCGCCCGACCGGACCACAATTTGATCGTCGGCGACGTAACCGCAGGCAAGCTCGGCCGGCAGAAAATCGTAGTCTGTCTTGCCTTTGATCTGGTCAACCGATTCCAACCCAAACAGTTGCAGCACTGCAACATTGCACGTCACGAAGCGTCCGAAGCGATCCTTGACGTAAATCAAATCCGGAATATTGTCAGAAATCGTTTTCAACAAGTCGCGTTCGCGTTCCAGTTCGAGCTCCGCTCGCATCTGACTGGTCACATCTCGGGAGATTCCGAACGTTCCTATGATCAAGCCCGATGGATCGCGAAGCGGCATCTTGGTGGTCGAACACCACGTATCACCTCGGTCCGGCCAAGTCTCTCGTTCGACTTTGCCAACAACAGCCTCGCCCGTCTCCATGATCCGACGTTCATCTGCCATCGCGTTACGGGCGTGTTCTTCGCCAAAAAAATCGGCATCGGTTTTGCCGATCGCGTCGGCCGGATCGTCCAATTGGAATAACTTCGCATGTGCGCGACTGATGCGAATGAATCGGCTCTGTTTGTCTTTGAAATAGACAGCATCAGGAACATTGTCCAGCATGGTGTCCATCAAAAACTTAGTTGACTCCAGTTCGCGCTCGGTTTGTCGATGATGACTCACGTCCCAAAAAATGATTTGGATTCCGTTGACGCTGCCCGATGAAGAGTGTATCGGAACCTTCAGCACTTCCACGTATCGCCGTTTCCCTTCCGACGTCTGGTGTTCTTCGATAGCATGCGACGGCTGGCCGCTTTTCATCACGCGGTGGTCGCTGTCGGAATAGTCTTTGGCTAACGTCGCGGGAAAAAGATCAAAGTCGGTTTTACCGATGACCTCGTCGGCGGCTAACCCGAATGACCGACAAAACGCGTCGTTGGCGTATTGGATTCGGCCCTTTCGATCTTTTCGAAGGAGGTACAAAGCACCGTGGTCGAGAAGTCGGCGATGCGATTGGGTTATATCACTGTTGTCCATGCCATCGGGCTTCGGATTTGATTGGGGTTCGCGGCTGATTGAAAAAATCTAATCTGTGATCACGGTTCACTTGCTCTGCTGGAAGTGGCCACAACAGACAATGCATCATAATTGTTCGTAAACAGCCATGTCGGCAGCCGTTTGGAATCATCCATTTTAGTCATCTCGCGAGCAGCGAATCACAGGATTCTGGATGGGGACGATCAGTAATAGGTATTTCGCATCCCAGTCGTGAAAAACCGTCCAGCGCAAAGCTGCAGGCTACCCGATTATTTTCTCGCAACGCCTCTGACGGGATCGCTTGGACTGAAATCGCCGTTTCCATTTCATCGCGAGGGTAGCGGCATCGATTCCGCCTGAGCAGGTTGACGCAGCGTCGATGATCGAGTCCGCATACATATGAGCGATCGGCATCGGAGAGTGGACCGGCCTCATTTCGATTGACGACGCAGTGGTCTGAATGATCAGAGCCCCAAATGCGTAATGATCGCGGAGTGATCGAGGACGATGATTTGCGATTTTCACACGGTATTGGGCCGTGGGCGTTGTAATTGTGTTGCCCACTTGCTCGTCGCGTGATCGCCAATGCGGTACAAGTAGTACTTTCGGGTGTACATTTCAATTCACTTTCCAAGTTCGATCGACCGCAAAATGACTTTTTCTTTCAGACTCTGTATCGTTTGGTTGGCACTCTCCAGCGTCCCTGCGTTGGGTGACGACTGGCCTCGATTTCGCGGAACCGCTGGCTCTGGCGTTGCAACCGATTCGGACGCATTGCCAACTACTTGGTCACCGACTGCGAATGTCGCTTGGACGACACCGCTACCGGGTCCGGGTGCGTCCAGTCCGATCATTGTCGGCGGAAAAGTGTTCGTGACCTGCTATTCCGGTTATGGATTGTCGCAAGAGAATCCCGGCGACATCAACAATCTCGTGCGGCATCTCGTCTGCGTCGATTTAGAAACAGGCACGAAGCTTTGGCAGAAAGATGTGAAAGCGGCGTTGCCCGAAGATCCTTACTCAGGGATTGGAGTCACGGCTCACGGCTACGCGTCGCACACGCCAGCATCAGACGGAACCAACGTGTATGCCTTTTTTGGAAAAGGTGGCGTGTACGCTTTCGATATGGATGGCAAGCAATTGTGGCAAGCCGACGCGGGCAAAGAATCTGACCCGGCAAAGTGGGGGTCGTCATCAAGTCCTGTTGTCTACAACGACACCGTCATTGTCACGGCTTCGGCCGAAAGCCAGTCCATCATTGGATTGGACAAGGCAACCGGAAAAGAGCTATGGCGACAAGAGGCGAAAGGGCTCGATGGCATGTGGGGAACGCCGACGTTGGTCACGATCAATGATGAACGCACGGATCTGGTGATGTGTGTTGCCAAGGAACTGTGGGGACTCGATCCCGAAACAGGTAAGTTGCGATGGTACGCCGATGCGACCGGATCGCAACACGCGTACTCGAGTGTCATCGTGGACGCAAAGCGTGTGTTTGCATTCACCGGTCGTGGTGGCGGTAGCATTGCTCTGGATGCGGGCGGTAGCGGAGACATTAGCGATAGTCACACCGTATGGACGGGAACCGAAAACGCTAGTTTTGCGTCACCGGTGCGGCATCAGTCAAAACTGTACGTCGTCTCCCGTGGCGTCTTGACTGTCGTGGATGCCGAGTCCGGTGATCGGTTGCAACAAATTCGGCTCAGAGGTGCCAAGCAAACCGGCGGTCGTTTCGGTTCGCTTGATTATCCGTCACCGGTTGTCGTAGGGGATCGTCTGTATTCTTTGAACGGAAGTGGACAGATGTTCGTGTTCTCTCTGGGCGAGTCGGTCGAGCAGTTGGCGGTCAATGAGATTACGACGGACAAGGAAACATTTTGGGGTTCGCCAGCCGTCAGCAACGGACGAATGGTTTTGCGAAGCTCCAAGAACTTGTACTGCATTGCTGACAAGGGCGACGCCGTCACGCCATCGCAAGGGGATCTGGCCCAAGCAGACGTTTCAGATCCATCAGATTCGGTCGACGAGGCACGTTCTGGCGACCGGTCGCAGGGTGGTGGACGTCCTGGTGGCGGCGGAAATGGTCGAGGACAATTCGACCCGATGAGCATGTTCAATGCTGTAGACGCCAACAAAGACGGTGCGGTGTCGATGGCTGAATTGGAGGGAAATCGGATGGCGGACCGCTTGAAGACGCTCGACAAAGATGCAGACGGTGTCATCACCAAAGACGAGTTCCGAACCGGGGTTTCGTCGCTGTTTAGTCGCGGCGGTGGTGGCGGTGGCGGAAATCATGGCAACCGAGGTGACGACGCTCGTCCCGATCGACCGCAACGCCCAACCGCTGCGGACAGTTGAAATCGGATCGCCTGACGGAGGATGTCATTTCTCGATTACCATCAACGATCGTTTCGCCGTGCAACGAAACGATCGATCACGTACCATCTCGATAGCGATTCGCAAAATCGCTCTTCACGTCCGGTCAAAAAAAAAGTGTGTTGGAATAATACTATGAATGGCAAGGCGACGCGGCAGAGCAGCGGTCAACTGAACATGATGATTCGGCCAGTTGCCTTGGCATTGATGCTGTCAGGCCTTTGTGTCGGCGATGAACCGCGCGACCGGACCGGCCCGCACCCGAAAGTTGCCGGTGCATTGATAAAAATTCATGAGGAAATTGCTGACGGACCGTTTGATGCCAAATGGCAGTCACTGGAAAACTACAAGATTCCGCAATGGTACAAGGATGCCAAATTCGGGATCTTCGTGCACTGGGGTGCGTACAGTGTTCCGGCGTTCGGAAGTGAATGGTATCCGCGGCAGATGTACATCGATACGGAGCGGCGGGGCGACAACTTTTTTCAGTACCACTTGCGCACCTATGGTCCGCACAAAACGTTTGGCTACAAGGATTTTATCCCCGAGTTCAAGGCTGAAAAATTTGATCCGTCGACATGGGCCAAGCTCTTTAAACAGGCCGGCGCTCGCTACGTCATCCCGGTTGCCGAGCACCATGACGGTTTTCCGATGTACGATTGTTCTTATACGCGATGGAACGCATCCCAGATGGGGCCCAAGCGTGACGTGATCGGGGAACTGGCCCAAGCCGTGCGAAAAGAGGGCATGAAGTTCGGTGTCAGCAGCCACCGAGCGTTCAATTGGGTGTACTACGTTCGCAACGAGAATTTTGACAACGCTGATCCGCAGTATGCGGACCTGTACGGGCGTCCGCTGCCGCATTTATTCGCACCCGATGCCGCGGACTACAAAACGAACTTTCCACCCCAGGACCAGCAGTTCAAGGATGACTGGCTGGCTCGTTCTTGCGAGTTGATCGACAAATATCAACCGGATGTTTTCTGGTTTGACTTTGGTATCACACCAGGGCTCGAAGAAGCGACCTACGATGACAATCCCTTCGCTGACCATCTGAAACAGTTCGCCGCCTACTACTACAACCAGACGTCAAACTACTACAACCAGACGTCAAACAAAGCGGCCGGCCTGGGAGTCATCAATTACAAATGGGGCGCGTTCCCGGAGAACGCGGCCGTATTGGACAAAGAACGCTCGAAAATGGCGGAGATTCGTAAACCGTTTTGGCAAACGGACACCGCCGTGAGTTCCAGTTCGTGGGGCTATACGCAAAATCAACGTTACAAGACTCCCGACCGTCTGGTGGACGACCTGGTCGATATCGTCAGCAAAAACGGTTGCCTGCTGTTGAACGTTGGGCCTCGCTCGGACGGAACAATCCCCGAACAGGACCAAGCGATATTGAAGGCGATTGGTGGCTGGTTGCAGATAAATGGTGAAGCGATCTATGACACGACCTACTGGAAAACGTTTGGCGAGGGCCCCACGGCCGTCTCCACCGGACATATTTCTGAGTCGAAGGATAAGCCATTCGTCGCTGAGGACCTGCGTTTTACATCGCGGGACGACGTCCTTTATGTGACGGGATTGAAATGGCCCAAGCTTGGAAAGATTACGGTCAAGTCACTCGCTAGCGATAGTCAACTCTACCCAGAACAGATCGCATCGGTCGACTTGCTGGGCACGAAAGAGAAACTCCAATGGACGCGTGGCGAAAACGGTCTCACCGTACAATTACCCGCAAAATCGCCGTCGGAATTCGCATACGTCTTGAAAGTAAAATCGCAGGGATCCGGAGTCGAAAAGTAGAGCTGCCCGATCCAGTCGCGAATGAACTTTCAGGACCCTCAGTCGGAGAGTCGTCCTACTGTTGTTGGGGTAAATCATTTTCGCCGGACAGGTGTCGATGCGCGTCAACGTGGCTAAGCGTCCCAACATCATGCTTGTCTATGCCGACGGAATCGGTGCTCGCGAATTGCCGATCTACGGATCATCCGCTTGGAGCAAACTGACGCGTCGCGACACTTCCGACAATGGGCTGCGGGCCACGACGCCCATTTACAAAAAAATGGCAGCCGCATCAGAAAAGCATCACGCTGTTCTTGAGCAGACTCAGTCCGCCGCAAAAATCAACTTGAAACCGGACGAGTGGCGGACTGCACCGGCGCTTCTTTGCAGTTGACATCGCAAGTTGCGATTGCTCAAAAGCGAAGTTCTGCGGTATACAAGATGGCTGGTTCGGGTTCGCCGAGTGTATTGGCAAGGAACTGTCCTGGCGGGACTCTGACAGCGAAGGTCATGTCCCCAATGAAGCCACATCAACCCTGGCAATCCTTTGACATCCATGGACGCGGATTGCCGATTCGTTGACTCCCACGATCCGTTGGCAAGCAAAATTAGGCCACACTTTAGCGCAGGGGCAAACGATGCGCGTTGTAATCATCGGCGGAGGAACAGCAGGACACATGGCGCTGGCACATGTGTCGCACCATTTTTCCGATGTCAAATTGACTCACATCTTTGACAGCACGCGCCCGACCATCGGTGTGGGCGAAGGAACGACGCCGGATTTTGTTCATTGGCTCGGTACCATCGGCGTTACGATGGCCGACCTGGTCAATCATTGCCAGGCAACGCACAAGCGTGGACTTCGCTTCGAGGGTTGGGGCAAGCACCAGGAGACTTTTGAGCACGAGTTTCTGCCCCGCTCGAAGCAAGCGGTCCATTTCTCGGCGGCTCAGTTGCCAGAGCTGTTGGCTGCCCGTAGCAAATTCAACCGAATCGACGATTGCGTGACAGCGGTCGTCGCTACAGAGACCGATACGACGGTCGTGACGCAGCGTGGACAACAGGTCGAAGCGGATTTGGTGATCGACGCGCGCGGATTTCAGGCGGACGATGATGAGATGACGAGTCACCAGTTCGATTGGATCACAACCGACAGCGCGCTGGTGACGAAATCGCCGATGATCGATTCATCAACGATCACCCGAGCCGTCACGCGACCGCTGGGTTGGATCTTCTGTATCCCATTGGCCAATGAGACTTCGTTTGGATACGTCTACAATTCGCAGTTCTGTACGGCCGACGAAGCCTCCATCGACTTTCGGCACTTCCTGGATGAACAGAGCGTCGAGGTGCACAGTGAATTTCGCACCCTGAGTTTCCCAAACTTCGCGCGTCGCGACATTTTTGATGGCCAAATCCTTCATATCGGCAACCGCGCCTCGTTCCTTGAACCGCTGGAAGCGACCGCGATCGGCCTCGTCGTGCTGCAGTTGCATCTGCTTCAGCATTGGCGCCAATTGTCAGAGCAGGGCATGCCAAAGCTATTGGCGGTCGAGCGGATCAACCGAATTCACGAAGACACACTGGTTAAAATCTCCATTTTTATTGCTTGGCACTACGCGGCGGGATCGAGATACGACACACCGTTTTGGCAAAACGCGGCCGATCGATTTCGACGCTTAACCGAACTGCCGGCATGCGGCGGCATGTTACGGCAGTTTGACAAGATGCTAGAAGTATCCAATGGCATTTCACCCAGCGTATTGGCGAGTTGTGACACCGAAGCGGACTTTCAGCGACACTGTCCGGGGGATCGAGGTCGCCAAAATTTTGGCGGCTACAGTCCACTTAGCTTTGCGCAACTTGCATCCGGTTTGGGGATCCATCGATCCTCCAGCCGTCCGACGGTTGCAACCGATGGGACGCATTAGCTGAAAAACGCGACATTGACCCAACTCCGCGACGGACGATGTCGATCGACGCTTTGAGTGTTCGCTCCGGTTCTGTGTGAAAGTGTGAAAGTGAAAGACTCCGAAGTAACCGTGGCTATCGCCAAAACGGCTCATGTGCCTTGATGCTGCAGAGCCAGTGCAATTGGATGATGGATTTGGATGTATCGTAGACCGGGACCGCTTCTGCAACCCAGTCGATCCGCGGAGTAGAAACGGAAAAGTCGTGATGCCTTTAGCGACGACATCGTGTTGAGAAGCCGAACGAGTGATGTTGAATCCAATGGTAAAGCCGGTCCTTATCGGCCGCGCGAACTGGAATCGGCTTCCAAATTTTCTTCCATTTGGGGGCGCCGCATCACTGGTCGCCGACGCGACGGGAGTTCAGGACGATTCGGTTGATTTTGCAATTCGTTGCCGGACAATTTTCCGTCGCCGTTGCGATCGAGGCGTTTAAATACTTCGTCAGACTGTTGCATTTCGTCGCTCGAGATCTGGCCATCGCGATCCATGTCCAACGCTTGCTGCAGTGTCAACGGTTGCATCGTTGACGGGCCACCGGACATGCCGCCAGGACGTGGTGACTGAAAACCGCCGGGCGGTCGTCGTTGATTAAAGAAGCCGCCACGAGTCTCGACAATCTTTACATCGATCGTTCCAGCGATCTTATCGCCCGGCTTGATCCCCGATTTTGCCAGCCGAACGGCACCGATCACGGAGCGATTGGGCCCACCGCCGAAGCCTCCGAATCCAAATTGACTGCTTCCACCCTCCTGAAAACGACCGGTAACGCGGATCGATACGCCTGGGTCCGCGTTCGCGAATTGTTTGCGGTCCATTACCATCGACAACGTGATCGCTTGTTCGCCCGAACGCTCTGCAGTGAAGGTCAGCTGATCGGTGGGGGCGATTGGTCAATTTGTGGTCCGCGAGGCCTTGTGTTTCCGCGGCCGCCGCCGCGACCAGGCCCGCCAAAACCGCGGAAGTTGGGGAGTTGTAATTCCTGGGCTCGAACTGTGAGCTGATGCATCGCAAGTTGTTTTCCATCGAGTTCAACTTTCAGATCCGCGTGGCTCGCGACGGCCGGATTAGGTCCAGGGGCACTGAAGACCGTTGAAAAGGAGCCGCTTGCTTGACCGACATCGACCGTGTGGGCTGGTGTTCGCGGTTCAGGCGGGATGGTGGGATTCCAATCCTGCAAGGCCTGCCGCACCGCATCGCGACGACCACGTATGAACTGACGAATTTCGTTTTGCGCCTGCGAAGTTCCTTGCTGTGCTGGATGCAAGTGGGGTGAAAGGAGCTCGCCAGCTCGATCAATCTCCGCCAACATCGCGTCTTCGTCCCAAACCTCATCCAATAACTGTGCCATCGTGGCGCGATAGCGTTGGGGGACCCCGTCGGTGTGATAAAGCCGATTAGCCAAGATGCTCTGCGCATAGATGGGTGCTGTACCTTGGGCTCCAAAACTGAACGGACTCCTATCGGTAAATGCCCAATCAGCTCCCCAGGGAATGAAATAGGCGCGATCGTCGTGCTTAGGACTGAAATACACGTAAAAGTTGTTTTGATTGGAGCAATAACCATCCCAAAACCCAGTCAAGCTCTCGATCGTCCA
>JABDKS010000445.1 GCA_013002105.1 Pirellulaceae bacterium
ATCACGCGATTCATCTATAGACCTCTACAGGATGTCGGTCTCAGCGAGTGGGTTTTGGATTCGTTGCCATATCAAAACAATTGATCGACATGGCATGCGATGCGTTATGCGGCGCGCTTGATTTTATGCGGCCGTTTCCAATCCCTGTGCAATGGCGATTTGTTTTGTGATTGCGTCGACCTTTTGCTGCGACTGGGCCACTGTTTTGGCAGATGACTCGACGGCTTGTTTTGCCAGGTCCGATTTTTGTTGCAATGGCGGGATGGCTGCCGTGAGCGCGGGAATCTTGGCTTCGATTGCCTGTTTTTGGGCTAGCAGGTCGGCAGCGGCCTTCTCGATTGCTGCAGCCTTGGCTGTTGCATCCGTTTCCACCTTGGTTTTGTTTGTTAAGTCGACTTTGGCGGCGTCGAGTTGTTTTGTTTTTTCGGCAACCAAACCTTTGAGTGCACTGAGCGAAGCGATGACTGCTGGATCGTCTTTCGCTATTTCGACCGCCTCGGCCGCTTTCGCGACGGTCTCATTGAGCTTTGTGACCAGTTGCGTCATTTTGTTTACGTTCGCGTTGGCAGCCGTTTTTGCGTTGGTGGCGACCGTTAACTCTTGTTTGGCTGTTTCCACATTGGCTAACGTGGCTTTGTAATTCTGGTCATAGGAGGCGATCGATTTTTCGGCATCCGCAAGTGCGGTCGTGGCGGCGGTGAGTTCCGCGGCGGCGGTATCGAAAACGGATTGCACTTCTGCGTGGGCATCTTGCAACGCATCGAGTGCGGTTCGTGCGGCCGACCGCTGATTGGTCAAATCGGTATAAGTCTTGGTGAAAGCGATCTCACCTTGCCATCTGGAAACCAATTGCTGTGCATGGGTCAATTCCGCGGTGACCTTGTCGAACTTGGCCTTTTCGCCGTTCGCCTTGTCTTCGGCCGGTTTGACCGTCGGCAACAACGCCTTTTCTTTCGCAGCCGCATCGTTGTAGGTCGTTGCCATCTCGGCAGCCAATTTTTGTTTTGCCGCCATGTCTTGTTGAGCCGTTTGCATGGCAGCTGCTTTGTCCGCGGCTGCTTTGGTCATCGCGGCCAGGGTTGCGGCTTTCTCACTGGCAGCGTCTTGAATGGTTTTGGCGGCCGCGGCGAGTGCTGTGTTGTCTGGAATCTGGGCCGCCGCCGCGACGGCCTTTGACGCGGCCTCGGTCAGTTCGGGCATGCCTTTTGCCATGGCATCGGCCTGTTGTTTGGCCGCGGCGTGCTCTGCCGTCAATTTCGCGAGCACTTCTTTGGCGGCGTTGAATGCCACATTGGCCTGGTCCAACTTGTTTTTGGAGTCCGTTGCGAGTTGCAACGCGGCGATGTGGTCGTTCTTGATTTTGTCAAAAGCCGCTTTTGCCGCGTTGTATGCGTCGGCAATTGGTTTGTGCTCGGTCTGTTTTGACGTCAACAACTGCGTGGCTTGCGCCAAACGGTCTTCTAGCTTGGGTGCATTGACGACAAGTTCCCCGATGCGAGCACCGTCGGCGGCATTGTATACCCGGATTTCGCCATTGAAGTCACCCGAGATTGCGCGATTTGTTTCGTCGCAATAGGTTGCTTGTAGTGCCAGGTCACCGAAGGCTTCAAAGGCGCGTTGTTGTGCGCCATTTTGATCCCAAAGTTTGGGGGTCTTATCGCGACCACACGAAAACAATCGACCGTCGCGTGTGAATTCGACGCCCAGTGCGCCGCCACCGTGGGCTCCCCAGTTCTTGATGTTGTTGCCGTTTTCCATTTCCCAGAGGCGAATGGACGCGTCTTCGCTACAGGAGGCAAGGATGTTGGAATCACTACGCCAACTGACATTGCTGACTGATCCGGTGTGTCCGTTGAGTGTCAAATATTCTCGTCCCGTCCATCCTTCCCAGACGAACAAACCACCGTTGCGGTCGCCGGTCGCCAGCAGCACGCTGTCGGGACTGAACTCCATCGTGGTCACCCAATCAGTATGTTTGCGGATCTCATGCAACAATTGACCGGAATCGGTTGAATAGATTCGTACAACGCGATTGGGTCCACCCAGGGCAATCAATGTTTGATCGGAACTGATATCGGCCGCAAGAACTTCGTCCAGCTCACTACCGATTTCGATGATTCGCTCGCCATTGCGAATGTTCCAGACAACGACCCGTCCACTTGCTCCGCCAACACCGCCCCCGGCAAGTAGCAGGCCTCCGTTGCGGCTGAATTTCAAGACGCGGGGCGTGCCTTCGGGGAAAGGCAACACTCCGACCAAATCCAATGTTTGGGTGTTGTACAGCAACACCTGCTTTTGGCTGCCAACCGCCGCCAACGGTGCCCAGGGGCTCGTTGCCAAGGCGTCGATAGCGGTTCGGGTTGGTGTGTAAACGACGGGCTGAAGATTCAACCGTGCCGGCATCGGAATGACCGCGGGGCGTTCAGTTGATGGCGCCGCGAGCGCGAGATCGTATTTCTTTTTGTTCGATGCTTTCGCTGTGCTACCCGAGTTCTCCAGTACGCCACCATCGATCCACTTTCGAAGTGTTTCGATCATCGGGTCAGGGATCTTCGGAGATTCTGGTGGCATCACCGGTTCGGATTCGTGCGTCACCAGTTCGTACAAATAGCTAGCCGAGGCATCACCCGCTTCGATAACAGTGCCAGACGCGCCCCCCTGCATCAAGTTGGTGTACGTCGTCAGATCCAGGTCGGCGCTTTTCTTGTCGGGATTGTGACAAGAAAAACATTTCTGTTGGAAAATCGGTTTGACGTGTTCGTCGTATGTGATCTTGGGCGGTTTCTTTTCCTGCGCGGCCGCTGGAATGACAAGTATCGCTGCGATCGTGATCGTCAGAATCGCGGTTCGTTGAGTGATAGCCATCATGGTGATCAATTGTAGTTACGACGTTTTGTACGGCACTTTTCGGTACGGGTCTTTTCTGTCAGGTAGACCGTAGGTCCGAGGTGTGTCTTTTGAAATTGCGCTATTCCGGTAACCCGACGCGTCAGCAAGGGAAAACGGGTATGGACTCGTCCCTCGCTGACGCGTCGGGTTACCAAAAATGCCCGTGTCTCATGCAAATGGGCAACTTAAAAAGGTGTATCCGATGGCCGGCGAAAAGTGGGTGAACGCGACGCGATGGTGACAAGCCAATCGAGCGGTCAGGTGGGTTGATTAATGGTTGAACACGAATTCACGAGAATTCAGCAGCGCCCAGAAGGCGTCTTCGAGAATCTGCTTTTTGTCTGTTGCAGCTTCGATTTCTTGATTCAACTGCTGCCATTCTGTCTCGGTGGGTTTCCGCGTCAGACAGCGAATATAAAGTTCTTCGACAATCTCTTTGTGCGTTTTCTTTTCGGCCAATCGAGTCTCGATCAATTTTCCTTGGGCGACCTTGCTGGCAAGGGTGTCGCCGTTGAGCAGGTGAAGTGCTTGAGAAAGATTGGGTTCAATCTTGACTTCGCACGAACAGACGCTTGAGCGACTTGCGCGGCCAAAAGTGGTTAAGAAATAGGTGCTCGTGTTACCGTTGGCGATTTGCACGGCGCGTGCTCCAAGTGGCAAGCCGGCGAATTTGTTCTTTGTATCCGTGACTTGACTGATGACATCCAGCAAAACTTCGGAACGAATACGACGTAGCGATGCGTGCGAGAAGTTTTTGTCGTCGCTCTCGTTGGTTTCATTCGTTTCAGTGCTCAACTGATAAGTTCGTGAATTGCAGATGTCACGGACGATGCTTTTGAAGTCATAGTCGTATTCAGTGAACTTCGCTGAAAGGGCGTCCAGTAGTTCTGCATTGACCGGTGGGTTACTGACACGAACATCATCGACTTCGTTGATGATTCCTTTGCCAAAGAAGTGGTTCCATACGATGTTGGAAAGATTGGTGGCAAAGAACGGGTTCTCTTTGGATGCCAACCACTCCGACAAGACCTTGCGGCGGTCCTGTCCTTTGGTATCGGGTGCGTCGCCGCCCAGGAATTTCGGCGGCATGACGCGACCGCCGACCGGATGCTTCACTTCCCCGCCGCCGCTGTTAAAGATCACTGTCTCTCGTGGATCCTCGGCCTTCTTACGACCAATTTGCGAGAAGAACGCTGCGAAACTGTAGTAGTCATCCATCGTCCAGCGGTCGAAGGGATGATTGTGGCATTGGGCGCATTGGATCCGCATGCCCATGAAGACTTGTGCAACATTCTCGGAAACCTTCAGTGGATCGGTTTCCATTTGGTAGTAATTCGTTGCCGCGTTCTCAAAGGTTCCACCGCTGGCGCTCAGCAATTCCTTGACCATCGTATCAATGGGAACATTGTTTGCCATTCGCTCTTGGACCCAGTTGTAGTACCGCAACATCGGCTTGTAGGCGATTTCTTGGGTCGTCCGAATCATCAATAGTTCTGACCATTTCATCACCCAAAGCTCGACGAACTCTTTGCGATCCAATAGATCATCAACCAAGTTGGATCGTTTGTAGGGATCGGTGCTGGCCACGAACGCGTTGTATTCGTCGATCGTTGGCACAACGCCCGCGATGTCCAGCGAGGCGCGACGTAAGAATTCTTCGTCCGAACAGAGATCCGATGGATTGATTCGCAGTTTGCGAAATTTGGCGTGTGTGTGTTCGTCGATGTAGTTGTTCGGTTGCGGGTCGCTCCACTCGAATTGCACATCCTTAGGCAAAACGATTACCGGCGTTCCCACCGTGTGGGTCTCGAACCGCGCCATGATAAAGGCTTCGCCGCGTTTGGCTGCCGTTACGACTCCCTCGGGAGAAATCGGGGCGGAGTTATCGTTGTTGGATAGAAATACGGCCAAGTCAGTGACATCGCGGTCGGTTCCGTCAGAGTAGTGGGCGCGAACGGTGATCTGCTGTGTCGCTCCTTCACCGTTAAGAACAGCACCCGCGGGGAAGATATCGACTTTGGTGACCTTGGGGATATCTCCCGAATCGTTGGGAGCACCGGCTTGATGCCAGCGAAGCAAGGTTTGAGCATATTCGCTTTCCATGTCGAAACGTTTGCCGCCGGTGTGGGGCACGGAGCCAACCGATTTTTGAATCAGCAAGCTTTCAGCCGGGATCGCCAAGTTGATTCGTCGACCGGGAACTGCACGGGTCAGGCGGTGGTGATCACCGTTGGGGTCGTAACCGAACAGCGACAGCATGAAGCCGTCTTTGCCACGAGCAGCACCGTGGCAACTACCAGTGTTGCAACCGGCACGCATAAAGACTGGCATGACGTCCAACTGAAAACTGATCGCCGGATCCTCCGTTGGAGTTTTCACGATGACCGGCAAGGCGGCACTATGGCCGGCAAAATCAACCTTCAGCTGCGTTGTGCCTTCGGCGATGCCGTGCAAAACGTTGTTGTCCAGCTTGGCCAGATTGGCGTCAACCAATGAAAACTTGGCTTCGGAGGTGACGTCGCGTGTCACGCCATCGGCGTAGACCGATTGCACGAGAATCGATTGGCGATCTCGCAACGACGTCAAATGAATGTCCTGCGGATAGACATGGATCGCGACCGGTTGTGATTGCGGAGCGGCTGGTTCCGCGGGGGATTTTGCAACCTGTGCTACCGGCTCGGTTGCCGTCGAATCGGCAACGGCATCCGAGTTTGGGTCGGCCGCGACCGCAACGGTTGCAATCAAGCCAAACGCGATCGCGATTGTCAGTCGGTGGAGAATGGGAGTCGTCATAAGGCTATCCTTGATGATGCTGTCGTAGGCAGCATCACGCCAATGGGGTTGTTTCTTTATTCGCCGTTGCGGGCTTTCTGTCGTTCTTCCGCAGCGAGTCGTAGTTTTTCGAGTCGTGTTAGTGGCTTTGCCTTTGGCGGTTCGGGTGCCTTGGGCTGATCCGTCGTGGGTTTTTCTGCTTTGGGTTCGGGTGCCTTGGGTGCAGCAGGCTTGGGCTGATTGGGCGGCGGTGGGAGCGGTTTGTCCACTTGAAACTCGACGTTTCCAGCGCGGCTGACAATCGTCTCGCCGTTCATAGGAATCGACAATTCGCAAAACAGCTTGTGCTTTCCAACCGGGCTATCGGCTTGCGTTTTCAAATTGAAAATTAACTCGGTCGTGTCTTTGGTCAACTTCAACGGTTCGGCAGTGATTTTGGGAGGCATTCCCAGCAACTTGGCCGTCGCTTCACCTTCGAATGGAGTTGTGTGATTCACCTTGCAAAGCACTTGAGCCTCTTGGCCTTGCTCACACGCGGGACGTTGCATCTCGAATCTTGCAAAGGCATCGGCCACATTCAGCGTGGCCAATTGCGACGACGACCACATTCCTTGGGATGACCCGAGGAC
>JABDKS010000447.1 GCA_013002105.1 Pirellulaceae bacterium
CCCTCGGGCAATTCAGGTAACGGTTCCCCTGCGCGAAAGTTTTCGACCTGGTCGGGCGCGACAAGAATGGCCACGACCTGAAACTTGGTTCCAGCCGGCGTCCCCAGTTTTCCTAAGTAGACCGTGCTGCGGAATCCTCCGCCGGCACTGCGCTGACAGGGTTGCTGCACATACCAAGTTTCTTTGTCATCTTCGGTTCTTACCAACACCATCGGTACCAGCGACGGGTCACAAAGACCTGTCACGGTGGGGCGTCGTGAAACGATCGAGCGATCGGCTGGTCCGACCAACCGCACCAAACTACTTCCCTCGCTGACCGCTTTTTCGAATTTTAGTGTGCCGAACTCCACGGTTGGTTTTTTATCGGGGTCAAATTCAACAATCGTTGGCGCGCCATACTGAATGTTGTCAGGTAGTTGCTTGATCGGCTCATTGGTTGACAGCGCCGCGCGTTGACGTCGCGTTGTTGGAATGGCCAGGCGGATGCGAAATCGCTCGCCGGCAATCGTTTTTGCGTTTCCGAATCGGACGCCGGTGGCCGTTCGTCCCGACCCGACCTTGACGACCTCCGGTTGCGAGTACCAAGCGCTGCCAGGCTTATCATTTCGGATCAGTATGATCGGCAACGGATCCGCTTTTCCTTCGATCACAATTGTTTCGTTTTTACCGACGGTGGATCCGTTGACCGGTAGCAAAATTCGTTCGGACGTATCGTCGTTTTTGGCGTCGGGACGGGAGCTGCCTGCTATGGTGACACGAATCATCTCGCTGTGTGGCAGCTTGGTCGGTGGTTGGCGATAGACCGATCCTGGCCTTAATGCGCGTGCCGTATTGGTTCCCGTGACGGCAACCGCCAGGACGCGGTATGCGACATCGAATCGGGAATCCTGAAGTCGAATGTTTGAAACGAAGCGACCATCGGGTTCGGGGCGAACCAGACTGACGACGCGCCAGGTGTTGCCCGCCGTCATGCCTTGAATCAAGACGCCAACGCGAGTCGCCGCGCCAGCGGTCCCGGTGATCTCCAATTGTCGATCGAAAACGACAACTCCGTCATTTGGTTTATCCAGAAGGACAGGTTGTTGAGGGCGTACAGCAGCAACGGGTAGGGCCATACAGAGCATGGCAACGGCAGCCAGTGGGGCGCGACAGATCACGTGTGGTTTCTCGATTGGGAGTGGGGAATTCAGCCGAGAGGGCGAGTCGACTCTTGAGTCTAGCCGCCCAAAACGGCGTCGGCACATGATTCGCGCGCCGTCACAATCAGTTCGTGCTGAACTTCGGCGACTGCATCGGTGGGGCGAACGCATCGGGCTAGGTCGCTGGAAAGCCCTGTTGGCGATATACGGTTTGGTGAAACTGTGCGGCGCCGGCTTGATCCCCACGGTTCACCAATGCCAAGTGACGTTGCGGACATGTGCGGGCACAAAGTTGTCTCGGTAGCTTCGCCGATAAACAAGTTCTTCGGACACGGCCCAGATCGTGATGCAACGCATCCAAATGTAATACAGCGGCATCAATGGAATCACCAAAGCGATCGACAAGATGTTGCGTCGATTGTCGCAGTAATACAACAGCAGGAAGACCTGCATTAGCTCGGCGATCAGATAGACCACGTAGTACAGAAAACACTGATGGACGAAGTATTGTTGCAAATGAAAGGCTTGCCACAGAACATAGATTAAAAATGCATATTGCAAAACAATGCCGTACATCCAACGTTCGACGATCATCAGCCAATTACTAAGTCGAAAATCTGCCCGAAAGGGATTTGCCATGTCAATGTGTTTTCGGCATTCGAGCGTAACGACGGCCCATTCCCAGCGACGTCTTTGTTTGGACAAACGCACAACGTCTTGCACGGGGTTGGTCAAGCATTGTGCATACGGCGCAAAAACGACGTCGTACCCCGCGCGACGCAATCGCAGCGTCAGATCACCGTCTTCGCCTGGTCCTACATCCCACGCACCGACCTGCAAAATCGCGTGTCGTCGGTAGGCACCGAATGCACCCGACACGATCCCAAGGATTCCCATGCGACTGGTAAACATTCGTCCTAAAAAGATGCATCGGTAGTACTCCAACGCCTGAATCCAAGTCAGCAGATTGGTGAATGGCTTTCGCACCAAGACTGCTCCGCTGACCGCCGCGACACGGGGATCGACGAATGGTTGCACAATCTCCCAGATAGCGCCCTGGCTTAAATGCGAATCGCTGTCAACACAGATCAGAATTTCGGCGTCGGTGAAGGGCAGGGCGGCGTTCAGTGCGCTGCTCTTGCCACCCCGCGTCGGTTTGCGGACCACCGTGGTATTGGGATGTCGTTTGGCAAACTCGCACGCGACTTCGCTCATGCCATCGGTGCTGCCATCGTCAACAATGACAATCTGTAGATCGGGATAGACGCCGGCGAGTGACTCGAGCGTTTGCCCGAGCGAATCCGCTTCGTTCAGGCCCGCGACGACAGCGCAGCAACTCGGCTGGTGGTAATACGGCTGAACTTCGTCGCGACCGGTCACGGTATTGGCCAAGTGACCCACGAAATCACAAATCCAAACAGCCAGAGTCCCCAGTGCATAACGGGGGACATCCAAAAGAAACATCGGCGCCAGCAACAACATGAGTTCGACCACGTCCATTGCCGTGAGCCAACGGATCCAGTGGTCGATCATGGTCGACCATGACCCTTGTCAGCACTGGAACCCTTGTCGGCACTGGCGGCGTTGTCAGCGCTGGAAGGCTTGTCAGCGTTGGCAACCTTGTCACCATTGGCAACCTTGTCGGCACTGCCGTCCTGTGTTGCTGCGACCTTGGCATTCGCACGCAAACAAAGTTCGGTCGGGTCGATGCGATCAACATGGTATCCGTACAACAACTGTTCACGCGTGGATTGTTCATCAAATCGTTCCATACAACGATGGCACATTCCCGACATCATCGGCTGGCCGCCTCGCGAACCGCAATCATAACATTCGACCGGTCCATCGATGAATTCGTAGTCGGATCCTACGATCAGTTGATTGGTCCGACATTTCGGGCACTGCAAATCGCTTGCTCTTTCAAACTCACTGGCACGATCGACGTGCGCACAAGCAAAATGGTGTATCAAGCGATCCCGATGGATTCGACCGGAACCACAATTTTGGCAACCTTTTCGCCAGGACGGTAGCGAGCCGCACTCGGCACAGACCAGGACGCGATCGACCAGATAACGCCGCATCACACCTAGTTGTGTCCAAGCATCCAGCAAGTCTTGCGACCAGCCGTAAACAAAAGACAGCGATGCCGGGTCGATCCGAGGTCGCAGTTTATTCTCCTGCAGCACGTCGTCAGGTGTATCGGAGACCCAAGCACCTCCGATACGACAACGTCCGTCCTCGGTCGGTCGTCGGTGTGCAATGGCCAGCGACGAGAATTCACGACCGCCAGTGGTGCGATCGATGCCCACAACGGCAGTCCGCGTTGGAATCATGTCTGAATGATCGATGATGAACGAAAAACCCGTCCTCGATACGTCGACCGAAGTGGCGTCGACCCAGTGTAGGCTACCCGGACGACCATCCAGTAACACAGCAATGATTACGACGGGCATCGTCGAAGCGTGACGCGGGGCGGATCGCTGATCGTGGGTCCGGTCGCTCCCGCTGGAACTGTCCGCCGAGCCATCGCTTGACGCACGTCGCTCGATCGATGCGTTGCCAGTCGGCAAAGGATGTTTCACGGACTGGTAACCGTTGTTTGGAGTAAAGCTCTTGGTTAGGGAGATCCCGTGCGTGAACGTGTGGACGTCACTGTCAAAGCGGCGCAGGCTGCTGGCTCAGTGGCATGGTTGGTCGCGACCGTGGTCGTTTCGCTGTGCACCAGATCAGTGGATGAGGGTTGACCCTTAGCCACGATGGTCTTATCGGAGTAGCGAATCCGTTTTACTTGTTGCGAAATTCTCCGCACCGATAAGCTCGATCCTGATGATTCCGACGGTAAAGCAATCGAACATACCGACTGCTGGGGGCCAGAGTTCCACCAAGACGCCAGCCGAGCGATAGGATCAATCTCGTGTGATCGTGGCAAACGCACTTCGCTGCCTAACGTTATCCAGGACGGTAAACCATCGCTGTCACACGGACTAAGAAAGATCGGTAGCAATGATTGATGGTCACGGTAGTGGTTGGCCAATGCGTCAGGTGCCGTCCGCATTTCCATTGCAACCCGTCGAACTTCACATTTAACTTTTTGATTTATTGGATCAACGTGAAGTGTTACGACACGTCCAATCGGAAATTCTTGAACCTGATGTTGCGGAACATACAACACCAACTCGCTAGATCCATCAACAAAGAGCTCTGCAATCGACGTCGTCGAATCGGCATACTCGCCCACAAATCGATGTGTTCGAATAATCCGACCGTCCGCCGGTGCACGGATCGCTCCCTGCTGCAGGATTTCGCGTGTCCGTTTTAGTTCCGCTTGCAGATTCTCGATCCGAATCAACGTCGGCTGCACCCGATCCTCCAAGTCCAATTTTGTGGGTGAGTCGTCCGATCGATGTTTCAGTGCGCTGACCGCCACGGTTAAGTGTTCGACCCGCTTTTGTTGGCCGGCAACCTGGAATTGAAGCGATTCGAGTCGTTCAACGGTGGCAATACCTTGTCTTTGCATGGGCCGAATGCGGTCTAACTGCATGGTCAAATCAGCCAATCGCGATTGCTCCCACAGCAAATCGCTCCATTTCTCGTAGAACTCACTCTGTGAAAGTTTGCGGATGTCGCGGATTTTTTCGGCTTCCCATCGCAGCATGGCCAGCTCACTGGACAGACTGGCGCGCTGGAGCCGAAGTTGATCGTCCAGCTCTTCCATCTTTTGCCGCATCTCCAAACTATCGATCCGCGCGATCACATCGCCAGCGGCAACCGAATCACCTTCGCGAACGTGAATCGATTGGATCACACCGGGCCACGGGACAGCGATTTGGAGTTTCCGGCCGGTGACTTCACCGTACGCGGTGTACCGCAGCAGTGAGTTGTAGATGGACAGGCCACCTGTGGTCAGAGCCGCGACAAACACCATTCCGATGAACAGCCGGCCCTTGGCCCGTTTGGGTAGCGGCGGTCCATTGCGATGGGCAGCGGCCTGTGATGTCGCTGATTTGGAGGTCGCGAAATGACTTTTGCCGCGCATCACTACGTTGTTGCCGGTCGCGTGAACGACCACCGAAGGCTTGGCACCTGGCGCGTTGGAGATTGGACTGAGATTGATCGATGCAGGCTTAACCGCTGGATAACCCAGTTCAGACGACGGACGATCAGCGGGATGGTTGGGGGAGGCGATCACAAATGCATCCTGATTTGCGGGGCAGGTGGGATAGGTGGGGCTGTTTGCGGGGGTCCTCGTCGAACGAGGGTCGATCAACAGTACGCCGCGATTTTGACTGACCCAACAAAACCGGTTTCGTCAACGAAAATAATCGTTATTAACGTGAGGGATTACCGCAATCATGCTGCATAATCCGCATATTCGGACCCCAGAAATGACGCCTGAACTCAAGGTGCGATAAAGGCTGCAATACATAGGATTGGATGATCTGTTATTGCCGTTGCGACCGTCTCATTCGTCGCCTCGCTGGTCGGCTTATTCGGGCGGTACCAATTATTCGGTTCGGTTTGTACGGCTTGTTGCACCATCGCGGCTTGTTCCTTCTCTGACACAAATAACGCGATGTCCAATCCTGTCGGTTGTCGTTCTGACTCTGCGTGAGGTTGCAGTTGTTAGGAGGATTCAGGTGCTCACGACACGACACAACGACGATGACGATTATTGCAGCGACAGTGCATCATAAGGATGTGATCGCCAAGCTGCATTAACGTCATACTCAAGCGATCTGTCTCATGGATGAGTTACGCTTTCGATGCCGCACAATGCGGCGCGTCGCGCTTTTTGCTGCACTCAACTGCTCCATCATCACCGCCTCGGCTGTGTTGGACAACGGTTCGAATCAATGTTGGGCCGCAGATGGAGACGCCGCTGCCGAGTCGGTCGACGACCTGCGTTCGTTGTTAAAGAACGGATGGCAAGATGGTTCGCCCGATACCCTCTTGGGCGAACCGATTCCCGAGATTGAATTGTTCGAGCCGACCGAAGCGCCTGTCGTGACCAAGACGAGGCCGACGACGACGGCCAAGTCAGCTTCGGCGCATGTCGAAAGACGTCGGCTCGTTCCAATACGAATCGATGCGGCTGCTCCTATTATCAGTTTGGCCGAAGCCAATCGTCAGCAGTCGCAGCAGGAAGGTCAAACTCAGACGCCACCCGAGCAGACGTCCGCGCCGTCTGGCTCGTCGAGTGACCCTGAAAAACTACCCGCTGAAAGTCTTGCCGACTTGGACAGCACGAGTGCGAGTGCGATGAAGGCCGAGGAAAGCACGGCGATCGAAGTAGTTGCCAAAGATGATATCGCGCCGCTTCCGCGTCCGACGTCCGCCCTTGGACCGGAACTGCCAACTGATACGGCCGAAGATTTGCAATCGACATGGGCAGCTTTGAAATCCGAAGCCCTGCGCGGGGTCGCACGAGACCGGGGATTCGGGTTGTTTTCATCCAGCCAGCCTAAACCGACAGCATCGCTTGAGTCCGTTGAAACTCAGACGCCCAACGTTGCAAAAACGCCGATCGCTTCGACGCCTGCTGCAACGGACAGAGCCGCTAACGTTCCAGAGGGTAAAACGGCCAGCCAGATGGATACACGGATCGAACCGTTGCCGGCACCCGTGCTACGCCTGGAGAATCAACCCAAGACGTCCCCACTGCCGGCATCTTCGTCGACACTGGTGACCGTCCACGCGACCAAACTCCGTGATGTTGCTTCTGTCCAGCTGCAAGAGGCTTCCACTCGACTTCAACGCGGAGCAACTCACAGTGCCAAGCGATTGACCTTCAAGGCGCTCCGCAACATCGCCGCGATGCAGGATGTGCATGAGGGCGGTAATCGTCACGCGAAACAGTTAGAAACCGCTTTTGCCGCACTGCGGGAATCCGGAGACTTTGTCGGTAAGTTCGGCGCCGTACAAAGCGATGCCATGGCCAGAATGGTAGCAGTGCACGAAACCGAGATTCTGAAATCGCAAGATCTGAATAACTTGTCATCGATTCGTGCAGCAGAATTGTACTTGGGCGTCGCCCATCAAAACTTGGTCCATGCGGTTGGGGCGGTTCGAGCTGCCAGCGACGCGTTGATCTTATTGGGCCAAATCGAACACAACATGGCGGAAGTTTCTGACACACACGCGGGCGCCGTCGCCGTGACACTTCAACGAGCCGCTGTCGAGATCGATCCGAACAACGCAACCGCTCTGTATCAGCTTGGTAGCAGCATGCTGAACCAAGGAATGGACCAGCAGGCATTCAGCGTGTTGCAAAAGAGTGTGAACGCACGACCGACGCGCCAGGGTTACCAACGGTTGATGCAGGTCGCCGAGCGACTTGGAGACAGCAAAACAACTCAGCAGTGCAACTCGGCGCTACGTGATTCCCGGCTGATGAACACCACGCCGGTTCGGCAACTCGATCCCGACGCGTTTGCGGCGACGTACCGTCCTGAAAATTTGGATGCACGAAACGCAAAGTCGCCCGGTCGCAACGCGACCTCCGAAAAACAAACCAAAGCCCAGCCCGTTTCGGCGAGAGCAACAACGGTCGATCGCATTCGATCGATGCTTTCTCCCATGCGACGGTAGCAAACAATCATAACCAGTGCAGAGGTGTGGCCACTTGCTCCTGAGGGCTCGTTTGACCGCAACTCTTGCTGAGACTTGGAAGGTGAGTGAGAAACAAATGGTTACTGCGAATCGAATTGCATCGTTTCATTGGATCGTTGTGTGCCTGTTGCCCATGATCATGGTGGGCAATGCCTGTATCGCCGATGACGCGATCACGGATTCTTCATCAGCAACGCCGCTATCGATGGCAGCCGATCCGTCGGCAAACACGACTCAATCGTCCATCGCATCGACCAGCGCCTCGACCAGCGGCTCGACCACCGCAGACGTCGATCCAGCTCGCGTCGCTAAGGAATCGGGTATTCCAGCGGTGACGGTTTCCACGCGCATTCAAAATACAAATGTCGGCCAGGCTTGCAGTTGTGGCCACTGCCAACGTTGTGTCAACCGAACCAATCCCAATTCGGGAATGATCGGCGGTCTGGGAATGAAACACGGCATTGGACCGTGCGGAAAAAAAGACTGCCAGTGCTGGCAATGCCCTTATGACATGCCGTTCCGAATTCATGGTCCGGGAGCCTACGCCGGACCGGCGCGATCGCACCGGATGCCGGAATACCGATTGCGGACGGGCGACTCTCTCCAGTTGACCTACATGGTGGCGCCGATGAGATCCGAGGGCGCCTATCGGTTGGTCGTTGGCGACGAATTATTGATTGAGTCGGTCGCAGATGAGGACTTGACGCGGGGAACCATGGAAAAGGGACTGCGGATTCAGCCCGACGGAACGATCACGCTGCGGCTGATCGGCCAAGTACACGCTGCCGGACAGACCGTCGAACAATTGCGAATGCTATTGGAAGAGTCCTACAAGGATTTTTATCCCAAACCATCGATCGATGTGACACCGGTCAACACTGGCACCGCTGCACTGCAAGTTCGCGAAGCGATCAGCGGTTCGGGAGGATTCGATCCCCAAAACGTAACCCAAACGATCACACCCAGTGGCGAGATTCGCCTACCGCGTCTGGGCAGCATTCAGGCTCAGGGTTTGACACTGGATGAACTCAAGGAAGAAATCAACCTTCGCTACGACTATGCGGTCGGTGGATTAGAAGTCGAACCCTCGCTGCAATCTCAAGCACCGCATTACTTCTTTGTCCTCGGCGAGGCGAATCAGCCAGGCCGATACAACATGGATACGCCGACCACTGTCCTCGGTGCGATCGCGATGGCAGGTGGTCACCAAGTTGGCGCCAACCTGCGACAAGTCGTGATTTTCCGACGTGGCGACGATTGGGAATTGATCTCGACGCTGATGGATCTGCGCGGCGCCATCATGGGACGAACGGCGCACCCGAACGATGAAATTTGGATCCGCGATGGTGACGTGATTATTTTGCCCAGTACGCCGATCGAACTGTTCAACAACTTTGTGCAACAGGTCTTTACCGAAGGCATCTACGGGGTGATCCCGCTGTCCGCATCGTACAACTTTGGTGACAGTTTTAATAACTAGGGCATGTGGACCATTGATGTGTCGTTATCGTAGGCCAGGACCCAGGGCTTTAAGGGTCTTTTACCTCCTTCAAGTTGAGTCGTTTTGCGGTGGAAACGTGTTTGGACTGCGCGTTCTTTGATCGCGTTGCCGTCTTCTTCTTGACGCCTCGTTGACTCTTCTTGAAGTCTTTCAGCTTGATCTCGCGGCTGATGCTGCGCAGAACCTTCGCTTGGGTCACCGAATCCTTCGGCACGTAGCGTTGCCAAAATGCGTCGTCTAACGCAACCAGCATTCCATCGGTGTAGCGAGAGACGTTCACGGAAATATGAAAATGGCTGACTTGCTCAACCTCGTCCTCGTCGTGTTCAGCGTACAAGGCGGCAAATATCACTTGACGTAAATTGTAGGCCAGCATCGCCATGCAGAACAGAAACAACGCAGCGTAGGGATGCCCCAGCCTCGCCGATTCACACGTCAATGTCATTTGAAGAACGTGAAACGCAGTCTCTTCTTCCCAGCGATAACGGTACGTTTGTGCAATCGCACTGCCGCTCACCGAAGCAGGAAGATTGCTAATCACATGAATCTCTTGATCACCTCCGCGAGTTGGATTGAACAGGTCCACAGTAATACGCCGAACGACCATTGACTCCTCACTGCGGTGAAGTTTCATCGATTGCTCATACACGATACCGGTCTCGATTTCACCAACATGTTCGCGTTTTCCAATCAATTCTCCTTTGAGACGTCCATGTTGGCGGATCACAAAGAATCCCGCAGCGGCTGAAATCTTCTCGAAGAAAGCGATGATGCAGTAGTGACGGTCGGCAATCAAAACTTGCCGCGGTTGAAGGTCTGCAATGATCGCATCGCAAGTTGCCAGTTCCTGGTCGTGCGCATCGACTAGAAGATAGGCTCGGTCAAAGAGCTGACGCTGCAAATTGAACCTGGCAACGACTTTTCCAGGCAAAGGAGCTC
>JABDKS010000452.1 GCA_013002105.1 Pirellulaceae bacterium
ACGTCGCCTGGGAAAAAGAACTACCCAGTGCGGAATTTAGAAATCTCGCCGTGAGTGAACGCAAATCTATCCGATGCGCTCGGCTCTTTCCGGCATGGTCATCTTGGTGACGCACGGGTGAGTTCGAACCAGCCGCAAAATCAATAGACGCAAAGCGAATGAACGGTTTCTCGTTGCCCTTTGTAGAAAACGGCATCGCCCGGCTGCAGATCACGAATGCGTTTGCAAATCGGTTCGACAGGAAACATCCGCTTGGGTCCGTCGCGGCGAACGATCACAAAGCGTCCACCACGCAACGAAACCATCACCGCGTCACAATTCTCCAGGCTTGCAGAATGAGTGGTGGCGGTTTTTGGCGGTGAAATCGGTGATTGGGTGAAGGTTGTATTCATGTCGGCAGTATGCATCGCGTTGTGACACGTCTGGTCAACGTTCACTTTCGCTGTCACGAATGATCGTAGACTTTACAGCGTAAAAATGAAAGCGTTTTTTTTCTACAATGCGAAAATCAATGCGCGTATCACGTGCACTTACAACGATCGCAAGTAAGCAATCAAGTCTTCTGATTCTTGCTTGGACAGTTCGCTTTCACCCGCAACTTTTTCGGGACTATGAAGTTCGTTGACGACGCGTTCTAAATTCTTTGCGCGACCCGAGTGCAACCAACGAACTTTTTGATACGTGCCAACAAGCGACGGTGTGTTGTATCCATCGTAAACATCATCCTTGGACCCCAGTCCCACGTCGTGCACTTTGCCATCGGTAAACAATTCGCCGTTGTGACATTCAGCGCACCCAGTTTTGGCACTGTGAAAAAGTTTGCGTCCCCGCTCTGCCGATTCGTTGAACGAACCATCCGGTGATCGAAACGGATTGGGTGGGCGTTTCAACGTCGCCAAATACGCGATCAACGCCCGTTTGTCATCGGCACTGGGAGATTCACCCAACATCGTCGATGTAATAGACTTGTGCATCGCACTGGTCAAATCCTCTTGCCAACCGTGCCACGTCCACGGTCCCGAACGTGTCACATCGAACAGCGGCAACACAGTCTTTAACGTCATTTCGCTGCCGTCGTTCAGCGTGTCCATCGGCCGCGAATTCACACCACCGTTGGGATGACACGAATGACAGCTGTACCACTGATCCATGCTCCGGGTCCCGTCGTAAAAGATCTCCATTCCCTGACGCGCGAGACTCGACTCGCTGGGACCGCCCAAATGAATCTCTCGAACGACTTCTTTGGATTTTATGTCGACGACTTGAACACTGTCTCGCAGATAGTTGGCGACATACACCGTTTGGTTGTCCGTCATCTGCATTCCCATCGGTCGACCGCCCACGTCAATCCGATCAAAACGGTCACGATCGTTTTGCAGTTGCCGATCAATTAAGTCACCCGGACCGCCGGTGCCCACAAACGGAGTATCCGGCAACCGGTAAACCAGCAGCTCATGTGTTCCCGACGCCGATGCGACCATGCGTTTTTGATCATCGCTAATCACGATGCCATGCGGATCGGCCACCGCTTTGCGAGGAACATCCAACGAAATTGCTTCGCGATACGCGGGTCCGTCCAACCGCACCCGTCCGATCCGGCTGGCCAGAATCCAACCGCGGCGCAGATTGCCGACGTTGATCGGGTTGGTTCGGTAAACCATCCAAGTGAAATACGCGTAGTGACCGTCTTTGCTCGTCAGCATGTGGCCCAGATTGATTCCATTGGCCAACGGTTCTTCGTACAGCACGTCTCCGCTCTGGGTATCGACCACCGCGATCTGACTGTCGCCTGCGCACCCAACGGCCAAACGCGACCCGTCGTTCGAAAGCGTTAGATAACGCGGCCATTGGCCCACATTGATTCGACGCGTCAACCGTTTGGCGTCCAAATCAATCTCGGCAACTTGTCCCGATGCCACCAATCCGACGAACGCACGTTTTCCATCCGGCGCAACCGCAATTCCGCACGGCTGGAACCCGACGTCGATGACGCCGGTCTTTTCCAATCGCTGCTCTTGGATCGTCAGGATCGTCACGTCACCGGACCATGTTCCCGTGACCAGCACCTGATCGCCGTTGGGCGTGAATACGATGTCGCTCGGGTGGGTCCCCACCGCGATTTCATCTAAGAGTCGGCCATCGGCGATCCGGATGAGCGAAACGGAGTGCGAAATTTCGTTCGCAGTTGCGAGCCACTTTCCGTCGGGCGAAATCGCCAAATCGACAGGCGAACGATGGACAGATGTTCCGACCGGTAACGGCTGATTGCTATCGCCCGCCTGTGACCGTGTCGACGACAGCAGACAACTGATCGACACCAAAACAAACAGCGAAACGCACAAAACGCTGGTGGGTCGGGGCGAAGAATACCGAGCCAGCGAGAACGAACTTGGAAGTCGCATGGTTTGTCCCAAGGATTGGGTGGACAGTTGCCAAAATCAAAACACCACCAGGAGGAGGGATTTAATTTGGCAACGTAACGAAATGTACGGCGGACCGATCGCGGGAATGTCTATTACTAGGGCAGGATAGCCACATGGGCCTGCTGGAAAGGCTCGCAGCCCCAACAAGTTTAAACAATCCGGCTGTGAAATACGCCTTGCCAGTTTGCCTTGGGGCCGCCCGTCTCATAGCATGTTCGTCTCTCAGCCTGTTAGACGATTGCTGCAAAAGGGCACATCAAGCTCAGTTCACGCAGCACCGGCACGGCAAACAATCCGTTTTTTACGTGCAGTGGTTGCATCGTAACCTAGACCTCTCTCCCAAAGGACATCCCGTGAAGAATCTTTCTGTACTCAGTCTTGGCCTCGTCGCCTTGATGGCATCGGCAGTCACCCTGAACGCAGAGGACAAAGCCACGAAGGCAGTCAAAAGCGGCCCTCAAAAGGGCGACTCGATTGGCGCGTTTTACGTGACCAAGCTTGCAGGTGCTCAAGACGACGGCGTCAAGGAAGGCAAGAACTTGTGCTATCGCTGCCGCAACGGCCGTAAGCCACAAGTCATCGTATTTACCCGTTCGACCGACCCCAAAGTCGCTGAACTGGTTTCAAAATTGGACCAGGCTATCACCGAGAACGAAGACGCAAAGCTGACCGCTTTTGTCAACGTGATGGGTGAAGACAAAGAAGACGTCACCGAAACGGCGACGAAATTTGCCGCCAAGAGCCAAGCCAAAAACATTCCGTTCGTGATTCCCAATGAATTCGAGAACGGACCGGACAACTACGGCATCAACGCCAAAGCCGAAGTCACCATCGTGATGGCATCGGACATGGGCGTCAAAGCCAACCACTCCTTCGCAAGTGCCAAGGACCTGGACGTCGATGCTGTCCTGAAGGACATCAACAAGATCGTTCAGTAACGCACAGCGATACGAGTCGAACCAGTCGAAACCGCGGCGTCCCCTTGGGGTGCCGCGGTTTTTTTGTGGCAACATTCCTGTCATGACAAACCGATCTGGCAGAATCGACCACGGCGACCCGTCAACAGCTAAGATAGGACACGAACTTCTTTCGCTTTCCTCTCGCCAATCCGCCCATGAATCGATTCCGCGCCACTGTTTGCCTGCTCATGTGTGCGCCGTCGTTGGTCGCCGCCAAGCCGGCTATCAAGAACGTTGTCTTTATTGTTTCGGACGATCTGAAAGCCAGCGTGCTTGGTTGCTACGGCGACAAGTTTTGCAA
>JABDKS010000461.1 GCA_013002105.1 Pirellulaceae bacterium
TGAGAACAGGGCGTCGAATCCTTCGGTCACCGCGCCAAATAAAGCGCGTTGTTATAGCCTTTACCGCGTGATTCTGCGCGCAAGACCGCCCTTGTGTCGGGGCAGTGTCCCTCCCCCTATTCGGCAAGCCTGGCAAGTACGCAAGGAACTCGGGTGGACCTCTGCAGATGGGCTAACTTCCGCCGTTTAACGGATTCGCCGTCTCAGGGAAGATCCAGGCTGTTGCGGACTGCTCGGCTCGGTTAGCTCCCCCAGGTGATGCAGTCTTCCCGACTACAAATGCACGTGTTAGCGAGCGGCAGGAGATCAAAAAATTTTTTCAATAAAGCCTGGTTTTTCTCGCTTCGGTGCGCTCGCGAAATGCGACATCGAGAGCGTGTTTTGCGACAAACGCTCAGGGTGACAGACAGCAGAGTTGACTGATGGCTGACCGAAGTTTCGGACGCTAGACGTGCGTCTCGAATGCGGTTTCAAATTGCTTGTCGCATGAAGGCGAGGACCGGGCGCGGCAAGACTTCGCCAGGACAGGTCTTGGCCCACCGGTGCGCCTGTCTAATTGGTTTTGCCCTTGGCTTCCATTTTGCCCCAGGTGTCACGCAGGGGAACGATGCGGTTGAAGACCGGCTTGTCGTCGGCGCTGTCTTGGTCGACGACGTAGTAGCCGAGTCGTTCGAACTGCACACGGTCGCCAACTTTGGCGTCGGCTAATGCGGGTTCAACGTAGGCTGTGAGGACATCCAGCGAGTCGGGATTCATGTGGTCCAGAAACGATTTACTCGCTTCGGTTGCGTCGGGGTTTTCGACCGTAAAGAGTCGGTCGTAGTTTCGCACTTCGACTTCGACGGCGTGATCGGCGCTGACCCAATGGATAGTACCTTTGACCTTGCGTCCCGATGTGTCCTGTCCACTTTTGGTGTCGGGATCGTACGTGCACAAAATCTCGGTCACATTGCCATCGGCGTCTTTGACCACGTCGGTGCAGTCGACGATGTAGCCGGCGCGCAAGCGCACAGCGCCGCCTTTCTTGAGTCGGAAAAACTTGCGAGGGGCTTCTTCGCGAAAATCAGCCCGCTCGATCCAAAGGTTGCCTGAGAAGGGAATTTCCCGCTCGCCGTCAGCGTCGTCGCCGGGATTGTTGGCCGCAGTATTCATTTCGACTTTGCCCTCGGTCCAATTCGTGATCGTCAGCTTGACCGGGTCCAAGACGGCCATGCGACGCCAGGCCACTGCATTGAGGTGTTCGCGGACGGCATTTTCCAATCGGACGACATCGATGGTGCTGTTGAATTTTGCCACACCGACATCGGCGCAAAAATTCCGAATCGATTCGGACGTATAGCCGCGCCGACGCAAACCGCTGATCGTTGGCATGCGTGGGTCATCCCAGCCACTGACGTGGTTCTCCTTGACCAGTTCCAACAGCTTTCGTTTGCTCATCACGGTATAGGTGATGTTCAGTCGCGCGAATTCGATTTGTCGCGGATGATGAATTTTCAGTTTTTCGCAAAACCAATCGTACAACGGCCGATGATGCTCGAATTCCAGCGTGCAAATCGAGAACGTGATGCCTTCGAGCGAATCACTTTGACCGTGGGCCCAGTCATACATCGGGTAGATGCACCAGTCGTCACCGGTGCGGTGATGATGGGCACGGAGGATGCGATACATAACAGGATCACGCAGGTTGAAGTTGGGCGAGGCCATATCGATTTTTGCCCGCAACGTGCGCGAACCATCAGCAAATTCGCCCGCTTTCATTCGGCGGAACAAGTCCAGATTTTCTTCGACGCTACGGTCGCGATGGGGGCTGTTCTTGCCGGGCTCGGTGGCGGTGCCGCGGTAGGCCCTCGTTTCATCGCCGGTTAGATCGCAGACGTAGGCATCTCCCGACTGGATCAGTTGCTCGGCCCAGTCGTAGAGTTGATCAAAATAGTCGCTGGCAAAATGCAGGTTGTCCCACTCGTATCCAAGCCAACGAACGTCGTCCTTGATCGATTCGACGTACTCAGTTTCTTCTTTGGATGGATTGGTATCGTCGAATCGGAGATTGCAGCTGCCGTTGTAGGACTGCGCCAAACCGAAGTTCAGGCAGATACTCTTGGCATGGCCGTTGTGGAGGTAGCCGTTTGGTTCGGGAGGAAATCGTGTAAAGACCCCCGCAGCCTTGCCGTCAGCAAGATCGGCTTCGATCGCTTGTTCGATGAAATGTTTGGAGGGACGTTTTTCTGACGACTCACTCATTGAGTGTGCTCCGCGCGGGCCAATCCTGTGAAAATGTATGACTGCCAGTTGGGCAGCTTACCGAATATCACCGACAAGTCGTAGTGAGTGTCGGTTCGGCAGATAGCCGTTGCCAATTGGCAGAATCGCAGCAACGCTGCCGGACAAGGAGGGATAAGAACGCGAGCCCTTTGGCAGCATGGATGTGGGCTTATCGTAGGCCAGGACCTGTCCTGGCAAAGTCGCGCCAGTACAGGTCCTGGCCTACAAGAAATCTGAAAAAGCTCTCACTGGACAGCGCGGCCTTGACTCCTTTACAAAGCGCAAGCGAGTGAATAAGTGATGTCAAATTCACTCGCTCGCGCTTTTTGAAGTTGCGCTTCGTGCTAGTATTCTCTGGTGTTTGCGAAACAAAGCCGTTGTTTGCGAAACAAAGTGGGGCGTTCTTGCTCAAACGCTCTCAGAAGGCCGAGACTTGTTGCTCGAGCGTTGGCTCCGGCGTGGTCGGCTCGGCTTTCTTGGTCGGTGCCGTTTCAGCCGGCTCGTTTTCTTGGCTCGGAGCGGTCTGCAGCGATCGGATGAAATTGATGATGTGCCAGACATCGTCCTGCTCGAACTCGCCGTCGACAAAGGTGGCTGCCGGCATCGGCGTACCAGCGATCCCGGCGACAATCCGCCGGTAGAGGTCTTCGGATTTGCCGCCACCGCGGAACACGCCTTCGGCAAAGTTGCGCGGGATGGCGTTGACCGGCGGTAGGGCGCCGCGGGCGAGCAGCGGAATCAAACGGTCGCGGTCTTCGGGTTTCAGTCCCGCGCGGCTGGTCCAGTCTTTGGTCCAGTCGTCGTAGTCGTTGGTGGTACCATTGCCGAGTCCTTTTTCGCCGTGACATTTGCTGCATGACGCGACTTTGCCGACAAACAATTCTTGACCCCGTTTGATGGAGGCGTTGATCGCATCGGCTCGGTCACCTTGCTGGAACTTGACGATTTCCGCATGAGACTCTGCCACGGGCAGCTCCGCAGGCGGCTGGGGGACTTCGATCACGTCATCCTCGGCCTCCAGCCAAGCGTCGACGATGTCGGCGGTCATGTCTTCGGCCGTTTCCCACGATTCGATGTACAGATCGTAGGCATCGAAAAGTTCTTCGGCGTTGTCTGCAAAGGTAGATTCTTCGTCTTCTTCGTCTGCATCACTTTGGATCGGTTTTGCCATTTCGTGGTAGGTCGATACCAAATGTTGAAAATCGTTGAGCTCTTGTTTGAGCGTTTGTCCCTGAACCAACAGGACGGCCGATTCTTTGAAATCGCGGAAATCATCCAAAAGGTCTTCGTCGATTTTTTCACCATTGATGATCAGTTGATCGGGTTGGATCGCCGGCGGTTGGTAGTCTTTGGGATTTTCCCCGTTGGGATTTCGTTTCGTCGATTCGTTGCGAACCCACTGAGCCAGTTGGTAGTCCAGGACTCGGTCACCTGATTCAAGATCGAGTTCAAAGATGGCATCGTCGATCAATGTCCGTTCGAGTTCGCCCCGGATGGAGAGGTAGATCACGTAGTCGGTTAGTGCCTGAATGTCCTCGCCGTTTAATTCCGGGATTTTCTTCATCGCCGTTCCTGCGATTCCGTCGGCGATCAAGCCGACCAAGTCATCACGAGTTGGTTTGGCGGCGCGTGAAGTCGATTTGAATTTGAAAATCCCCATTCGGTAATCGCGCGGATAAGGGTTCAAGATAGCGGCCGTCATGCCGCGACCATTGCCGGTCACGCCATGACAATCAGCGCAGTGTTTTCGATACAACCCGCGACCATTCTCAAACGGGCCGGCAGCCTTCTCCAAGCGTTCCATCGACACGACTTCGGCAAAGTCCTCTTCCTCGGTGATTACCGCCGGTAACTTGGGCTCGTCGGGCGTGCCGAACATTTTACTGACGACCCACATCGCGTCTTTGGACGCTTGCTCGGTCGGAACGTCTTCCTTGATCTGGTGCTTCATCGCATGAACCAAATTCGGTTCAAAAGATACCGGTGCGGGCTGATCGCGACTGCAACCGGGCATCACAGACAGAATGCCCAGAATCAGCAACGCGGTGACGGGCAAGAAAGTGTGGGTGGGGATGAATCGGTGCATGTTATCTTCCGGCAGAGACGTTCACGTTCGCGCTGAACCACTTTCGCGCTGAACACTGCCTCGTTGTGAAGGAGTTATTGGGTGGCGAGTCGAGGGCGACTTGCCACGGGAACATTGCAGTCCAACATTTCTTGCCAACGCCCGCGGCCAGCGCCGACGAACCAAGTTTACGACACAGTGCTACTGTCTATCGTATCCTGCCGGATCCATTGATGCACTAATGCCCGGAAAGTTGTCGTGGGTCAGTTTGTCGCGGCGCGCTGCAGTGTCACACCGATTCGATCGACGACTTTTTCCTTGCCCAGCACACCGAGTGTTTCGAACATGCCGAATCCCACGGGCACGCCGGTCGTCGCGACTCGCAATGCGTGGATGATCTCTTTCAATTCGATGCCTTGGGTTTCGCAAAATCCTTTGACAAACTTTTCCCAGTCCGCAGCGTCGGTCGGATTCGATTGCGCGACCTGATCGCGAAATTGTGCCAACAGCGGGCAAGCGTTGTCCGGTTTGACGACGCGTTTTTTGAACGCTTTGTCGTCATAGGAGAGTTCGTCGACAAAGCAGTAATCGAAATCGAGGATATCGCCCGCCATTTTCAGGCGATCCCCTGCCCCGCTGACGACCATCGCCAGTGTCGTCTCGGCACCGGGTGCGGTGAGCAAACCGGCTTTTTGAGCGAACGGTCGAACCAACTCGATTTGCTCGGCGGGTGGCAAAGCCGCAAACGCGTCGGCTTGGACAGCGAGCAGTTTCTGGGGATCGAACGACGCGGGGGCTTTATTAACCCGATCAAGCGTGAACAACTCGATCATCTCGTCGACCGTGAATTTTTCCCGCTCACCGTCAAGCGACCAACCCAGCAGAAGCAAGTAGTTCAGAATCGCCTCGGGTGTGAATCCGATGTCGCGATAAAAATCGATGATTACCGGGTTGAACGTATCGGCATCGATCGCGAAATCGCATCGCTGGGCAATCGATCGGCCGTGTGCCAATAGGTTGGCAAAATCTTTGTTCTTTTCGTACTTGGCCAGTTTTCGTTTACTCAGTTTGGCCGTACCGCCAGGTTCGGCAACGTAGGGCAGATGGGCATATTGTGGCCGGTCGTAGCCAAGTGATTCGAGGATAAAGATCTGTCTCGGCGTATTGGGCAGGTGCTCTTCGGCCCGGACAACATGCGTGATGCCCAGGTCACCGTCATCGACAACGCTGGCCAAGTGATACAGGCAGCTGCCATCGGCGCGTTGGATCACATGATCTTGTTCGGTATCCCACTGCACGCGAACTTCGCCGCGTACTAAATCCTGTATGACACATTCGCCTTCGCGCGGCATTTTCAGTCGAACGACCGCCGTTCGGCCTTCGGATTCAAACGCAGCAGCTGCTTGATCGTCTTGGGCCATCCAAGCGCGGTCGTACAGAAACGGTTTGCCCGCTGCTTGCGCGGCCTCACGTTGTGCCTTGAATTCGTCCGGCGTGGCGTAGTCACGGTAGGCATGACCGCTGGCGAGCAACTTTTTGGCGGCCGTTTTGTGTCGCTCAGCGCGTTGTGATTGGTAATACGGCTCATGCGGACCGCCCACGTCGGGGCCCTCGTCCCAGTCCATTCCCAACCAGCGGAAACCGTCCAAGATCGGCTCAATCGCTTCGTCGACGTTTCGCTGCGCATCGGTGTCATCAATTCGCAGCACGAATTGCCCACCAGATTGTTTGGCCAGCAACCAATTAAAAAGTGCGGTGCGAACGCCGCCGATATGGAGGTAACCGGTCGGGCTAGGTGCGAATCGGGTACGAATCATGAAGTCATCTGAACGGTTGAACTGGTTTGCAAAGGGGAGAGCGTCCAAACGCAGTGGTGTTGGAGCACGGGCCCAAGAATTAGCCCCAAGGCAGAATACACCCGGGCAGAATACACCAAGACGGGGCATGGCTAACACCGGGCCGTCAGATGAGGGCGGCGGGATGCAACGTTTTTGGCCTGTTGGTCGGCCGTCGCGTTGAAACAGTCGAAACGTTCACGCCAGTCTCTTGCCAAGAGCTAGGCGTTCTTGCTGAACGGCAGTGCTTGGTCACAGTTTGATTTTACGATAGTGGATCTTGTGAAAGATCCTCCGACTCGGGGAT
>JABDKS010000501.1 GCA_013002105.1 Pirellulaceae bacterium
AAGCTCCCAGACGGCGCGATTCCGACAACGGTTGGAACTGAAGGGAACCGCCCAGAAAACAACATAAACCGCTGCAATTGAAAGACAAACAGCTCGCCGCAAATCAATGCGACGAGCTGTTTTGAAAGATAGTCGGGGCGACAGGATTCGAACCTGCGACCTTCTGGTCCCAAACCAGACGCGCTAGCCAGGCTGCGCCACGCCCCGAGAGCGTGTTTGCTTCCTCACGGAAGTCCAACAGAGTAACGGACCGGGTCAATTTGCGAAAGGTTCACTTTTACCCGTTTTTTGCCGACCGATGCGACAGTCCGTCGCATCCGAGACCAGCAAGCAGGCAAGTTTTCGGTCCTCCGGACGTCGACACGATCGCCGGCCGACGACGACAAAGTCGAACCGAAACACCCGACGGCTTGGCCGAATAGTGCCGCCAGACAAGACGTCCGTTGCAACGCGTTGCCGGACCGGCAGGCGGCACGGGCTCCATACACCAACAACAACCGTGTCAAAAAAACCGGTACACCAAGAAAACCCATACACCAAAAGACCCGTACACCAAAAAACCCGTACACATAAAAAAAGACCAGCTCGAAGTGAGCTGGTCAAATGAATCGGATGTGGAACCGAAATGCCTAAGGGGTGTTGGGTTCACCGGTACCGAGTTGCGCCAGCACTTGCAAAACGCCGTTGAGATGAGCCAATCGCGGTCCGAAACGATCGACGAACTCGTTCATCATGAATTCGCCCTCGACCAGATTCTCTTCGTTGTACTGAATTTCTTCGGTCAGGTTGTCCAAGAATTGTGTTTGGACTTTGCTGAGCGTTTCGGCGGCTTGGCGGCATGCTCGCGAAAGATTTGGGTTGGCCGCTTTCCACTGCTGCAACTCGCTGGCACGCTGTTGCTGCATGGCGGTGTTCTGTTGCGTCAGGTGCTCGAGCAACTGGTTTTGTTTCTGTTGGCCAATCACTAACTGCTGGAGCAATTCGACCGTACGTTGTTCTTCGGAGACTTGCGGCTCGGACTCTGCTTCGGCCGACACATCGATCCGAAACATGGGCGAGAGTGGTTCCTGTTCATATGAAGACATACGGTGGTTTCCTGCTGCGTCGAATCAAAGTCAAAAAGGTGATGTCGTGAGATCCCCGAGTATAACCACGAGGATTTTGCATTGTCGAGCAATCGCGCCGGCTTCGGCGTTTTTAATTCCCAGCAACACAAAACTTCGTTATTTTTCGGAAATTTTTTCTTGCTTTCGTAGTCCGTACAATCCCTGGTTCAACCGCTAAAGTCCGCAGGACCCGAACGCCGAACTGAACCAATGGTCGGTCATGTCCCCGCGCCGCTGACCATCGATCGACGTGGCCCGCTTTGCTTGCCACGCAGCCCATCGTTCCCCATCGTGCCCGATCAAAAGCTGTATGCCAGAATCCAGTGATGCCAAGACCATTGGCTACTACACGGTTGTTGACGACGAGCGAATGGGATGGACCGGCGGGCTGCTGATACTCAATGCTGCTGGCCGACCGTTGGAATTTCAATGCACGCTCCCGGTGCGCCCGTCCAAGGCACACGAGATCTTATACGGGCCGACGCTGCGCGGACACCTTATCGGCGAAATTATCGGCGGTTTGCTATTAAAGAAACGTCGCACGCCATTATCCATACTCTGCTGTGACCAACCGGAGTCATTGGCGCTCGAAACCGAGTTGGACGTCCCGGTTGTTTTGGTCGACGAAGCAGCCGAGCCGGACGAGGGCCCGATCACCAGCGAGACATTAACGGGTTCTCAGTCAATTGACTTTGTCGGTGCGACACTTTGGGTGCCGATGGAAAAGGCACTGCAGGTGGAGCGTCTCGCAGAGACTTTCGCGGACTTGCCCGATGCCGTCGAGCCTTTCAGTCGCATTCGTGATGCGATCAAGGAAGCTCACTCGCAAATCGCACGTCAAAAACCGGCCGAGGCGGCTTAGTCGATGCGCCCGACACCTCCGCCAAATGATCTGCGAGCCGAAATCGATACGCTCCATAGTTGGTCGCAAGAATCACTCATTCCGACCGACACCTACGAAGTAACAACCGATGAATTGGATGTGCGCTGTTTCGCGATTCGAATGCCTGTGATCCAACCGAGTTCCACCGGGTTTCTGTTTCCCGAAGCGCAGCAGTGGTTGCCACCGAGTGTCCCACAGGCAGCGGGTACGAATATCAAAGCGAAAAAACGAAAGCGATCTGGCGATCAGAAATATTCGCGAATCAAACCACCCAACGACGTCGTCAAACTACAAGATCGCTTGTACTACCTACTACAGCCGCCGCTGGATTTGTTGGTCGGCAGTGGACAGTTGACGTTCCCGTTTGAACCGTTCCCCTATCAATTGGACGGCATGGCGTTTCTCTTTCCGCGCTACGCCGGGATTTTGGCCGACGAGATGGGACTGGGAAAAACGATGCAGGCGATCAGTACGATCCGGCTGCTGCTGTGCTCGGCCGAAGTTCGCAGTGTGCTGCTGGTGTGCCCCAAGCCGCTGGTCACCAACTGGTTGCGAGAGTTCAGCGTATGGGCACCGGAGATTCCGATTGCAGCGATCGAAGGTAACGCGGCGAAACGCGGATTTCAGTGGAAATCGCCGGAGGTACCGGTCAAGGTTGCCAATTACGAATTGCTGATGCGCGACGAAGAAACGGTCGTCGACAGCGGACTGCATTTTGATCTGGTCGTTTTGGACGAGGCGCAACGAATCAAGAATCGAAATAGCACGACGAGCGAAATCGTACGTAGTATTCCGAGAACTCGTTCTTGGGCACTCACCGGAACTCCGATCGAGAACTCGCCGGATGACTTGGTCGGGATCTTCGATTTCCTCTCCCCCGGCTATCTGAAGACCGGCATGCCGATGCCGCAAATCGCAAAACGTTCGCGTGACTACATATTGCGACGTACAAAAGATCAGGTTCTCGAGGATATGCCGCCAAAGCTGTATCGCGACGCAGAGTTGGATTTGACACCGCAGCAGTGGGCAACCTATGAATCGGCCGAATCCGAGGGCGTCATCCATTTGGAGGAGTTGCAACAATCGTTGACGATTCAGCACGTCTTTGAACTCGTGTTACGTTTGAAACAAATCTGCAAT
>JABDKS010000536.1 GCA_013002105.1 Pirellulaceae bacterium
ACGTGGCGCCGCTGAAAACGGCGGTTTCGTCCCTGGAATTAGCGGGCAACGGCAGGTCAGGTCAAGGGAGTTTCACCCTTTCTCCCAGCCAGCCAGCCTCAAACCATGTAAATATCGGGACCGATCCCACCGCGTCATTGGCCGCATCCCCATCGTTTTGCCCGCAAATCGAGAGGATTCGGCGGTCTCACCAGCAGACTTCCTCCGCCCAACGGCCCCGTTCACCGCTGATTCCAACAGCGGACAATCCCACGGGAATCGACGCCATCAGCCGTCGGTCGCGAAACGCACCCGCGGCAGGCCAACCTCGATCAACAGCGCGATCCGCAATCCAAAGATCCCGAAGGGATCCACACCATTAGCCGTGGCACGTGCAGCGCACCCGCGGCAAGCCGCGCCAGCTACAGAACTCGTCCGCGCGCCTAATACCACATCGGCGCCAATCCGGCGCCGCACCGCGCGTCGGCCAATTGGCTGCCGTGCATGAACCAGTGGTCAGCCGAGTATTGGAAGCACCGACGATAGGTACCGAACAGATCGACAGTCCCCGTTGGATGATTCACACCGGACCGATCCAAGTCAGCTTCATCGAGCGAGTCAAGTCGTGTGATCGTGGACGCGCGGGTCATTCGGCACTCAGCGATAACTGTGAGGGAGTCGGTGGATGATCAAATCGTGATCGATCCAGGCGACGCAATGAATCAGGCTATTTGCGTTTGACGAATTTGATTCGCATGAACATCTTGAACGCGCCGGTCGCTTTGTCAGGAACAGATAAAACGAGCAATCGCTCATCAGCATTCTGATGAGAAATCGTCGTCTTCTGCACAATTGGATTTCCCTTCGCGTCTTTCACATGGGTCGTCCAACTGACCGTCTTGGACTTCGCGGCATATTCCCCGGTCATGCTTGCCGCGTAGGGGCCGTCGTCAATCACCGTTGCAACGAGTTGCTTTTTGTCCAAATCGTAACCGACGATGGAATGGACTTTCATGCTCTGGCCCATGAACTGAGAATCGAAGTCCGATGCGATCCAATATTCACCATGGGGACGGTTTGTCTCCACGCCTTTGAATTGCGTCGACGGAGCATCCAATCCGGCCGGCCAAACCTCGATCTCAGCATCCCACACTCCGATGGATCCCTTCAAAACGTCTAATTCAATCGGCTTTTGATTCTCCTGGGCAACACTGCAAAGGGCGGTGCTGATGACAAAAAGGGTGACGAGTGACAGTTTCATACGCGCTTTTTCAACCTCTAGCTGCAATGATTCGATTGTTTCTGCCGGTATCACGTCGCTCGACGCCAATGCTTGAAACCGCAAACGCAGCGCGAGTGCGTTCTTTTGTGTCCGCTCGCGGCGTGCCACGGTGACCCAAGCGATCCGTCATCACCGATGACCTTACAAGCCAACAAAGCACCGAGCAACATTCGACGGCGAATTGCCGAAATCGATCTGGTCAGGATGCCTCCAGTATTTGCAATCGATCACGCGATAACGAGGAGGGATCGACGATGGCATCCAGGTCGACGCAGGGATCATTCGCCAGAATCATTTACCAAGATCATTCGCTGGGATCAGATACTGGCCAATACCACCACGTCACTGACGGCAATCGAATCCTCGTGAATTGCCCTTCAACCAAGTGAATTGCGGAGTTTGGCGACCCAATACCAACGTGCCGTGCCAGTTTCCTATCGATTGAGAAACCAAAAGTCGCGAGAATTTCCTCTGGCAGCCTAATATCTGACGCCACGACTCGTTAGCTCCTTGGAAACCGTAACCAACTCCCGCTAATCACCATGAGCCAAACCTCCACTTCTTGGCCTGCCGAAGTGATCGATCAACTTGTGCGTGAGCACGAGCGACCGCTGCTGGCGTACGCCAATCGGATGCTTGGTGGCGACTGGCAGGGGGCACAAGATGCGGTTCAAGAGACCTTCCTGCGGTTGTGTCGTGAGAATCGAGAAAAAATCGAATCCCGCGTCACCGCCTGGCTTTACACCGTCTGCCGGAGTCGAGTGATAGACATGAAACGAACCAATCATGCGACCCCGGTCGATGCTTCGCAAGTCACCGTGGCGGATCCAGCACCCGACGCGATGCAAATGGCGTGTGACAGCGAAGAACAAAAACAATTGGCAGGAATGGTCGACCAGCTTTCGCCGCGGCAACAAGAAGTGTTGCGACTGCGAATGCAAGCCGGACTCAGCTATCGCGAGATCGCTGAAGTCACTGGACTAACCGTTAGCAATGTTGGTTTTCATTTGCACGCGGCCGTTCGCAACTTGCGTGATTCACTCGCGATCACTTGACGACTGCGAACGGCCCAAGGCAATGGGACATCGACTGCAATCGGAGTTCGCTCTGATCGCGCCGATGCCGTTGAAACCAATTTTTGTACGAATCATTTTTCCCGAGTTCTGAAATGTCCGAATCCACTTGGAACGACCCACGAATCACCAGTTACGTTTTGAACGAACTGACTGACGATGAACGTCAGCAATTCGAGTCGGAACTGGAATCCAACGCCGAATTGGCTTCCGCTGTGGACGAAGCCCGTGGAATCACCGGTCAACTCCACACACTGTACGCCGCCGAACAAACACCGGCGCTGGAATCAGAACGACGCGACGCGATCATGGGCAGCGAATCGCTCGGAAACGCGCCGACAGAAACCGTGTCGCCGGCACGTGTCACCAAGGCTAACGGCAACAGTGTGGCACCATCGTGGGGTGTCCCCCTGACCGTCATCGCGATGGCGGCGGTGCTGTTGCTGCTCGTCGGAATCGCCCCTTGGATTCGTCAAAAAACGACAATCACGGCCATCGATGTTGGCGGCCAGGAGAACAATTCACGGACGGTTAAGGAAGACACGGGCAAAGAGCAATTAGCGCAGCAAATTGATCGCGACGAAGGCCTGCTGTTGCAGGGCACCGGTGACGAGATGACCGATCACCCTGCAGCAACTCTGTCGGCGGCCGATGAACTCCACTTGGAGCCCTTGGCAGGCACGCAAACCGAGGCAGAGAAATCGATTTCGGTCGACGATGTGGAGTTTGCAGCGCCCGCGACGCCGTCGCCCGCAGCAGTGGAGTTGGCGGAATCTGCCATGCCACTTCGACGCCAAGCCAACGAATCGGCCAGTCGTCGGGGACGCGCCGACGCCGACAAGTTCGTTGAAATGCAGGCCGCCAGAGCAGACTCCGATCAGGGACAACTGGGACGCAATACTCCTGCCATGGTGCCACCCGCCGCATCCGAATCGGCCCCAAGCCCAGTAGGGTCGGCAAAGAGCCGTCGACAAATGGATTCCAATGCAGAAGGTCTCGGGGGACCCGAGATCGAAGCTCTCTCGGATCTGCAAGTCGATGCTGTCACAGCGTCGCCCGTCGTCAAGAACGCCCCCGATTCACCTTCCTCGGCAAAACCACCCGCCCCCGCACCGACGCCCAATACTGCACCGACGTCCAATCCTGCACCGATGTCCAACCCTGCACCGGCGGAACCCGCCCCCGACGCGAGTTTGAGTATTTCGTTGGCCGATGGAAATTCCGATGGGGAAATGGATGACATCAGCCACCCGTTCGGTGACGCAAAACTTGAGGCCGTGAAGGAATCGGGGACCGTTGTGATCAGTGGCAACAAAAAAGATGTTCAAAAAGTTCGGGGTCTGATCAAGTCGCTCGAAGAAAAATCCAAGCACCCCTCACCAAGCTCGGCCACGCCGGCCGCGCCAGGCAGTGCGGCACCGATGCTTTCGAAGAACCCCATGTCGCCCAGTCGCACTCGGGAAAGCCGCGTGCCTCGCAAAGCGGGTCAAGCTGTTGCATCCAATCAGCAGGCAACCCAGTCGGACCGATTATCCGCTTCGATCGCTACGCTGGATCAACTGCAAAAGCGATCCAAACAACTGCCCGACGGCGAAGCAAAGAGCCTTGATGCGAAATTTTTTGGCGGGATCGAAGATGGTGGTGAAGGTCCCGGCAAAGCGGGTGACCAGTTCGATCCCATCACTGAGAATCCGTTCAAACGTGTCAGTGACGAACCGCAAAGTACTTTCTCGATCGACGTCGACACGGCCAGCTACAGCAAGACACGTGATTACCTGTTGCGTGCAGGATCGCTGCCGCGGCCGGACGCCGTGCGGATCGAAGAACTGGTCAACTATTTTGACTACGACTATCAGCCTCCGACAGCCGACGACAAACATCCCTTTGCTGCTCGCATGGTCGTCACCGGCTGTCCCTGGAACCAAGATCATCGCCTAGCGCGTATCGCAATCAAGGGTAAGACGATGCGATCCGACGAGCGACCACCGTGCAACCTGGTGTTCCTGTTGGATACCAGTGGATCGATGGATTCACCCAATAAATTGCCGCTCGTGATCGAAGGCATGAAAATGTTGACCGATCAGCTCACGGACAAGGACCGAGTCGCCATCACTGTCTATGCTGGCTCGGCCGGCTTGGTGCTCGATTCGACATCCGCCCAAGACGATACTGCGATCCGCCGCGCTTTGACCGAACTGTCCGCCGGCGGCAGCACCAATGGTGGCCAAGGAATCGCGTTGGCCTACCACACCGCCCGCGAAAATTTCATCACCGACGGTGTCAACCGCGTGATCCTGTGTACCGATGGAGATTTTAATGTCGGCGTGACCGGAACCGACCAATTGGTTCGGATTGTCGAACAGGAATCCAAGGGTGGCATTTTTCTGTCGGTGCTCGGATTTGGAATGGGCAACCACAACGATGCGATGTTGGAACAAATCAGTGGACGTGGTAACGGCAATTATGCGTTCATTGACACGCGGGCCGAAGCCAAAAAGGTGCTGGTCGATCAAACCAACGGCACCTTGGTGACGATCGCCAAAGACGTGAAATTGCAACTGGAATTCAACCCAAAACAGGTCAGCCAGTATCGATTGATCGGTTACGAAAACCGCATGCTGGCCAAAGAAGATTTCAACGATGATAAAAAAGACGCTGGGGAAATCGGTGCCGGCCACACCGTCACGGCGCTTTACGAGATCGTTCCCGCAGGAATGCAGGCCGATGCGTCACCGCCGAAAGTGGACGACCTGAAGTATCAACGCAAAGGCAAGTTAAGCAAGCAAGCCAACAGCGGCGAATTGCTGACGCTGAAACTGCGTTACAAAATGCCCAACGAGGACAAGAGCACGTTGGTCCAATTCGCGGTTCAAGACGACGACGGTGATTTTGATTCCGCCGACGACGACGTCCGATTCGCTGCCGCCGTGGCCGGTTTCGGAATGAAACTGCGTCGTAGCAAGTACGCCGGCACCTGGACCATGAGCGACGTGATCGCTGTAGCCGAAACCGCTTTGGGTGACGATCCATTCCAGTTGCGAAGCGAATTCGTGACGATGGCTCGCCGTGCGGCCCAGTTCATGGGCGAAGAAACGCCGCAATAGGCAGCGTCCGTGATCGCTCGGTCACATTCAAGACGCCGAGAGTCGATTCGCCGCCGGTGAGTTCTTGGTTGGTGCTGTCGCGCAGAGTCTGTTTTCATATTTTCTGGGCGGCCTTATGCGTCGGCGTTACTCGCCGGTATTATTCGTCGGCGTTACTCGCCGGTGTTATTCGCTGGTGATTTTTGTAGTAGCAAATTGCTGTATGGCGGGCAACTTCACGCCGCGTTTGGCCGCTTCGTGTCGCAGAGCCTGTTCGAAAAACGGAAAGGGATAGTCCGGTTTTCGTTTCAGTGCATAGCGTTCGATGGCCACGACCAGGCGAAAATCGAGTCGACCCTTTTTCACTTCCGCGACCACAAATTGCACGTACCCGCGTTGCTGTCGCGTGGTGGCTCGCAGCCGGTTGGTCAATTGTTCTTCCAAGGTCGCGAAACGATCTGGGGCGGCGGACAACGTCCGCGGGGTAGTCAACTGCGCCGAGGCATCCGAAGCGGAGATCAAGAGCGAGGCTAGGCAGCCGAGAAGCATCAAAGTGGATGAGCGCATAGAAACTGGATTCTGGTCGGTGGAAATGGGGGATCGTCTCTTGCAACTACCAAGCCGACAGGGCCCACGACAAGGCGAGAGATCGTCCGTTTTCAAATCATTCGCGACTGCTAGCAATAAACCTGGCAATTTGCGTCGTCGTTGCCGGGGCCTTTTTGATCTGTCTGTTTCGGTTGCACTGATTGTGTGTACCGAGCCGGTCGCCGGGCCGAAAAGAGAATGACAGACGCAGGCGTTTTCCCGTTTCGCGAGCGATTGCATGGACGCGATCGACCGCACGCCTGTGCGACTGAATATTTCAAAACCACACAACACTTCAAAACCATTGTGTGCCGCAATCTCGACTGCGGAACTCACACTCGGAAGGATTCATCGATGAACCGTTGGCTATTGATCGGATCGCTCGTCGGTCTCATGATTGCGACCACAGGGTGTGCAACCTGTTCCAATGGCGGCTGCGACAGCGGCAGCTGTAGCGGCATGGCCATGCAAGGCGCTGGCTGCGGAGCGGGATGCTTCAGCGGCGGATGCAACTCGGGCAATTGTGGCCCCAGCGGATGCAACGGTGGTGGTTGCAATTCGGGTGCCTGCGGTGGCGGCATGATGGGCGGTGCACACGGTATGGTCGGCAGCGCTGTCGGCATCCTGGGCGGAATGTGCGGTTGCGGAACCCAAGGCGGCTGCGGACGACCTGGTTGCCAACCCGGACCACTTGGATGGCAATCCGGTGGCCTGAATTACAGCTCCCATCTGCAAGCTGGCTTGATGGGTCACACCGCCGGCAAAGCACTCAACAGCCGTCCGTTCGTTCCTGGACCACCCACAGGTCAAACGGCTTACCCGTATTACAC
>JABDKS010000573.1 GCA_013002105.1 Pirellulaceae bacterium
GTTTCTTGCCGGTCGAATCGTTGGCGATCCCCGGACCCCATCCTTTGCCGGTATAGCCCGCCGTGTAATCGTCATCGCTTAATCGTTCCATGAACCCGCCGAACTTTGCGGGAAAGATGGCCATGTGGTTGCCGGCTTGTTCCAACTGCCATGAGTATCGTCCGGTCAAGATTGTCGCCCGCGACGGCGCACATTTCGCATTGGGGGTGTACGCGTTGCGAAACAGGATTCCCTCCCTCGCGATTCGATCAAAATTGGGTGTGTCGACCCACGGACAACCGTACGCGCTGGCGTGGCCGTAGGACCAATCGTCTGCAATCGCAAAAAGGATGTTCGGCCTCTCTGCGGCGCTGAGACAACCGATCCAAGGTGCGACGGACAACAGGCCCATAAGTGCAACGATCAATCGATTCATGGTGCTATCTATCTGTGCAGTGTGACGTTGGAGCAAAAGACGGCGTGGGTGAAACTCAGAGTATAGCCGGTCGCCCGTCCAGGATTATCCGTTGGGATTGGTTTAGAATAGCGATCGCTCGCGATTATCATCCGTTGCCCCAACATTCGTGTTTTCGATTTGGCTGTCATCATGATCCATGTCACAAACAAGAACCATTTCACAAAGAATCTGTCCGTTGCATTGGCGTTGATGGTCTGCACGTGCAACTGGGCTGGGGCGACCGCGGTTGCCCAAGATCGACCGAACCTGGTCGTGATTCTGACCGACGATCAAGGTTGGGGAGACTTGAGCATCAACGGCAATACAAACTTGTCCACGCCGCATATCGACTCTTTGTCGCGGGAAGGTGCGACGCTGGAGAATTTTTATGTGTGCAGTGTTTGTGCTCCGACACGAGCGGAGTTCTTGACGGGGAGGTACCACCCGAGAACCGGCGTGAGCGGTGTCAGTCGTGGCGAAGGTCGGCTGAATCCTGACGAAACAACCGTCGCCGATTTATTCAAAGCCGCCGGCTACGCAACCGGTGCATTTGGAAAATGGCACAACGGAACTCAATCACCGTTGCACCCCAATGATCAAGGATTCGATGAGTACTACGGATTCACTTCGGGCCATTGGGGTCACTATTTCAGTCCGCCGCTGGACCATAATGGCAAGAAAGTTCGCGGCAAAGGCTTTGTCGTCGACGATTTTACCAACCACGCCATTGAATTCATTCAGGCACATCATGATCAGCCGTTCTTTTGTTACTTGCCGCTGAACACGCCCCATTCGCCAATGATGGTCGAAGATCGGTTCTACGATAAATTCGCAGATAAGCACCTGCCGATGAAACATCGCGAACCAGAACGCGAGGACATTCTGATGACGCGAGCGGCATTGGCGATGTGCGAAAATATCGATTGGAACGTCGGCCGACTGTTGGAAACGATCGATCGATTGAAACTACGCGAAGAGACAATTGTCGTTTTTTTCTGTGACAACGGCCCCAATTCGTATCGGTTCAATGGTGGGATGAAAGGCCGTAAAGGATCGGTCGACGAAGGAGGTTTGCGTTCACCGCTGTTCATCCGCTGGCCGGGCGTGATTCCGGCCGGACACAAGAGCGACAGAATCGCTGCCGCGATTGATTTGCTGCCTACGTTGACAGACCTGACCGGGATCGCCCGTCAGATCCAGACGCCCGAGCTGTCTCCCAAACCACTCGACGGAATCAGTCTCAAGCCGCTGCTCACGCAGACGAATCCGGATTGGCAGTCGCGGTCAATTTTTTCTAGCTGGAAAAGGAAGGTCAGTGTTCGGACACAGCGGTTTCGACTTGATGATGCGGGCGCCCTGTATGACATTCCGGCCGATCGCGGACAACGCAACGATGTAGCGGATGACTTCCCAGACGACGCAAAGCAATTGCGTCAACTCGCCGCGGAACATCGTACGGAAATGGCCCAGTTGACGGAGCGTTACGCCAATCGACCCTTCACAGTCGGCTATGCCAAATCAACGACACTTCCAGCACGCGATGGAATCGAACATGGAACGATTCAGCGAAGTGCGAAGCCGCCGAACAACTCTTTCTTTACTCATTGGACCAGCACGGATGACTCAATTACCTGGGACATCGATGTCATCAAGCCGGGTAACTACGCGGCAACGGTTTACTACACGTGCGCCGCGGGTAACGCGGGGTCAACGATCATCGCTGCCATTGACGACGGAGATTCGACATCGGCCCCGGTGACCGAGGTGTTCGATCCACCGTTGTACGATAAATCGAAAGAACGAGTACCAAAGTCGCACTACTTCGTCAAAGATTTCAAACCGCTCACGTTAGGGAAATTCAAGCTGGAAAAAGGAAGGCAAACATTGCGTCTGAAAGCGAGCGATCGAAAAGGCGACGAAGTGATTGATGTCCATTCAATCGAGCTGTTCCGAACTCTGTAGCAAAGCCGCCCCAGTGCCACAGGGACGACTACCCCCAGTCGATCGCGACACCACCGGGTCCACGACAGAACCGGAGAACCGCAGAACGTAGGCCAGGACCTGTCCTGGCGCGTACGGATTTGCTCGCTTACGCCAGGACCGGCCGTGGCCTATGTAGCTGCCGCGAATCAAAAGCAACCGTCCCAGCGGGGGCCGTCCGACGACGTTGGATCGACTGCTGACGGCGGCAACGATTCCGTTTGCGATCGAATCAACGTTCACCAACGTTCGCGATTTTGAATTCGAACGTCGATCAAAAAACTAGTCCGGCGACTTCGGGCCATTGACGACCAGTTGCAGAATTCGGGCTGCCGTTCCGCCGCTCGCTTCGTTGTGATCTTCGCTCAGTCGGACTTTCAGTAGGTGTTTGCCCGACTTCAGATCGGCATCGAATAGGACCGTTCGTGGATAATGCAGCCCCTTGCTGAATCGGTGGTACAAGTCGATGCGTTGATACGGCGAATCGTCAATCGAAAAATCCAGGATCCCAGCGTCCGGTCCGGCTAGCACGTAGGCTCCGACGGCGGTGCCAGTGAAATCCAACGTGAAAGTCGACCCAGGTTGTGTCGCGCACAGCAACCGCTGGTTGGTGAATCGTTCTCGCTTACCTCCGGGCAGCGATTTCCAGTCCGGCTGTCGAATTTGCCATCCATTGATCTTCTTGGCTTGATCGATCGGTACCAGGCGGCCGTGGGTGTAGCTGTTGGGGTCGATTGGTTTGGGCAGTGAATGAGTTGTCGGCTTCGCATTATCGGCCAGCGGTTGGCTCCACGCGGAATCGAGAATATCGATGACCATGTCGGCGGCTAACCGATTGCCAGGTTTCTTTGGGTGCGTGCCGCCGAATTCTTTCCACGTCATCGTTCCGCCTTCGATTCGATCAGCAAGTTCACGAGCCAGATAATTTGTCGCGACGCCATAATGGGTCGCGACACGTTCATGCTGTGCGCTGCTGATCGGTTCATCACCATCCTGAATTTTTTGCAGCATGCCAGGATTGACAAAGTGCGTGACGACGATGTCCATCTGTGGATTATGTCGCAGCGCGTGACGCAGGATGCCTTCCATTCCGCGAACACAGTCTCGTGCGTTGTGCGAAGCGTCTTGGTCATCGTTGACAGCGAACTCCACAAAAAACAGATCGGGATTGGTTGAAAGCACATCATGATCGAGTCGAAAGGCGCCGGTGGTCGAGCAGGTCGAACTGATTCCCGCCGCGGTGAATGTAAACTCGGTTTCGGGAAACCGCTGTTGTAAGTACTCGGTCACCATCGGTCGGTAGCCATCCATTTCCGTAATCGACCCGCCGATAAATGCAACGCTGCCACGTTTGTCTCGCTGAAATTTGATCCGTGAGTTGTTCAAGTCACTACGCAGGTGCGCGTTGGGGCTGTTGGTCGTCGCGATCGTCGCGTCGCCGGTCAGGTATCCGAGCGAAACGAGAAACTGATCCAATTGATTGATCGTCTTGCGGAAATTCTCGCCCGGCTTTCCGTTGCGACCGTAGTTAAAGAATCCATGTGCCTGTCCCGCAAACCCGTTCAGTTTGCAGTGACTGTTGTGATTGTTCGCCGCGTTGGTGAAAGCTTGCGCGGTTGAGAATGGGACCGTGGTATCTGCTTCGCCATGGAAGATAATCGTCGGTGGAATCTTTGTTGTGATTTGATGGATTGGAGAGAGTTGTTCCGCCGGCACGCCGGTCCGCGTGGCAATGTCGGCCAACTTCGATTCGTCAAGATCCAGGTCCCTGTATTGCGACAGCACGAGTGCTGGATTGAATAGAGCCATCGCGTTGGGGACACTGCTGATCGAGTTGTCTTCGGTTGGCTCATCCAGGCTCTTGATAACCGCCGTACAAGCGGCGACGTGGCCACCGGCCGAACCGCCGCCGGCAACGATTCGATTCGGATCGATTCCTAATCGCTTGGCATTCCTGCGAACCCAGCGAATGGCCGACTTGCCATCGGCCACGCAGCGGTCGGCGAGAGTCTCGTGCCGAGATCGAACTCGGTAGTCGGCTGTGATGGCAACCATCCCCCGTGACGCAAGGTAGCGACAATGCTGCTCGAATTGTGCTGGCGAGCCCGCTTTCCAGCCGCCACCAAAAAAGAACACGATCGCCGCTCGCTTGTCGGTTGGCTGGTGGTCGGCCGGTTCAAAGACCCACAATTTCAAATCGACGTCACCCACTGTTTTGTATTTCTCAGCCCGCGCGTCATCGAATTCCGGCGGATAGTTCGAGCGCTGTGCCCATGCCAGCGAGGGCAGCAGTGTCAAGAAAACCAAAAACAAGTTGCGCATCCAATCCTCTCCCGTTAAGCGTTCGCAATTCAACATCAAAGAGTTTAGCTGAGTCGACGATCAGTTGCTTGTCGCCAGGGATAGAGGCCGATTCAAGTGGGCCAAACATACAGAAAGTAGCCATCACGCTCCGCGTGATGTAGCCCGACCGAAAGGGATCCCCGATAGGACGGTCGGATCGTCGCGAGCGGCCACCATCGTCGATCGTTCTGCCTTACCGAAGTGTCATCTACTCTACGACCACAAACAAGTTATTGGTCAAACACAAAGTCGGGCAACGTCACGGCGGAGCGTGACGGCTACTTTATCGTCGTTGTTCGCTCCGCGAACATTACGTAAAACCGTTCATTAGCCAACTCCCGGCCCTGACCTCGGAGAATCCAGTGACTGCCAGTAAGTGGCATCTCTCCCCAACGTCGACCAGTCGCAACACTGCGACGCAAGGCGACGTCGAAAGTAGCCATCACGCTCCGCGTGATGTA
>JABDKS010000600.1 GCA_013002105.1 Pirellulaceae bacterium
GGACTCGCGCTGAACATGCAGCTCGAAAAGCGACCGATCTAGATAGGCATGATTTATCGCAGCGGGACCACTCGCTGCGAAGGCGGGCAAATGATTCGTCCGCGTGAACCTGTGATCGACACGTTTGCAAACAGACAGAACCGTACATGACGACGCGATCCGTCGTCCACTTTAACACTCCACCTAAGTCTCCCTCGGCTTTTTGCCGAACTACAGGAGCCCTGATTTATGTCGATTGGCGAAACCAGTAACTACGATCGCATTAACGACTACGCGTCGGTCCGAATTTCTTTGGCTCGACCGCAAGACATCAAAAGTTGGTCGTTTGGCGAAGTAAAGAAGCCAGAAACGATCAACTATCGAACCTATCGTCCTGAGAAAGACGGTTTGTTCTGTGAACGCATTTTCGGCCCTGAAAAGGACTGGGAGTGTGCCTGCGGTAAGTACCGTGGAATGAAATACAAGGGCATGATCTGTGACCGCTGTGGTGTCAAAGTCACGCACAGTCGTGTTCGTCGCAAGCGAATGGGTCACATCGAATTGGCCGCGCCGATCGTCCACATCTGGTTCTTCAAAGCGATGCCGTCGCGGTTGGGTAACTTGTTGGCGATGAAGACCAGTTCGCTTGAGAAGGTGATCTATTTCCAAGATTACGTCGTGATCGATCCGGGCACGACCGAATTGGAACCGCAGCAGTTGTTGACCGAAGAAGAGTACCGTGCTGCCCGTCAGCAATATGGTGCTGGTTCGTTCGATGCGGACATGGGCGCCGAAGCGGTTCGCAAACTGCTGAACAAGTTGGATTTGGTCACGTTGTCCGAGCAACTGCGTGTTGACTTAGAAGAAACCGGCAGCAAGCAGAAGAAAAAGGACCTGATCAATCGTCTGAAGATCGTCGAAGCAATTCGCGACAGCGACAATCGTCCTGAATGGATGATCTTGGATGTGATCCCGGTCATTCCGCCCGATTTGCGTCCGCTCGTTCTGTTGGATAGCGGCAACTTTGCCACAAGTGACTTGAACGATCTGTATCGTCGGATCATCAACCGAAATAACCGTCTGCGCAAGCTTGTCGATTTGAATGCGCCCGAAGTCATCATTCGTAATGAAAAACGAATGTTGCAACAGTCCGTCGATGCGTTGTTTGACAACAACCGCTGCAAGCGACCTGTGTTGGGATCGTCGAATCGTCCGCTGAAATCGCTGACCGACATGATCAAGGGTAAGCAGGGACGATTCCGCGAAAACCTGTTGGGCAAACGTGTGGATTACTCGGCACGTTCGGTAATTGTGGTGGGTCCCCGTTTGAAACTACACCAATGCGGTCTGCCTAAAAAGATCGCGTTGGAGTTGTATCAGCCGTTCATCATTCGCCGTTTGAAAGAACTGGGGCACGCCGACACGATCAAGTCGGCCAAAAAGATGCTCGAGCGTAAGGACGAAGAGGTTTGGGATATTTTGGAGCAGGTGATTCGCAATCACCCGGTTCTGCTCAACCGTGCCCCGACGCTTCACCGGATGGGCATCCAAGCCTTTGAGCCGACCCTGGTCGAAGGCAACGCGATCAACCTGCACCCGTTGGTCTGCAAGGGTTTCAACGCTGACTTTGACGGTGACCAGATGGCCGTCCACTTGCCGCTTTCGATCGAGGCGCAAGTCGAGGCTCACACGTTGATGATGAGTACGAACAATGTGTTCGCACCGTCCAACGGTAAACCGATCATGAGTCCTTCGCAGGACATCGTGATGGGATGCTATTACACAACGTTGGAGCTGCCCGATCAAAAGGGCGAAGGCATGGTCTTCTCCGGCTACGACGAAGCGGATACGGCGATGGCCCAAGGCGTCGTGCAGTTGCACAGCAAGGTCAAGATGCGGATGCCGAAGTTCCAGAAACTGAAAACCGAGGATGATAGCGGCGTTTACGGCGCGGTGATCGATACCACACCTGGGCGAATTCGCTTTAACGAAATGCTTCCCGACGGGATGGATTTCTACAACCAAGCGATGCGCAGTGGTGACTTGGCCGGCGTGATCAGTGACTGCTATCAGCGTCTGGGTCGTCGCGCGACCATTCACCTGCTTGATGACATGATGCAGATGGGTTTCCGCGAATCGACTCGCAGCGGTCTATCCTTCGCAACCGATGACTTGGTGACTCCGGACACCAAGGCGTCGTTTATCAAAGACGCCGAAAAGTCCGTGATGAAACACCGCAAAGCGTACGATCGCGGTCTGATGACCGGTGACGAACGCTACAACCTGGTTTTGGACGAATGGACCAATGCTCGCGAGTTAATCACCAAGGACATGATGAAGGCGATGGAGAACGACGTTCGCGAAGGCGGATGGTACGTCAATCCTGTGTTCTTGATGTCACACTCGGGTGCTCGTGGTGGTATCGAACAAATTCGTCAGTTGGCCGGTATGCGAGGTCTGATGGCCAAGCCAACCGGTGAGATTATCGAGACGCCAATTAAAGCGAACTTCCGCGAAGGTTTGTCGGTGCTGGAGTATTTCAGTTCGACGCACGGTGCACGTAAGGGGCTGGCTGATACGGCACTGAAAACGGCCGACAGTGGTTACTTGACTCGAAAACTGGCCGATGTCGCGCAGAACGTTGTGATCACAATGGAAGATTGCGGGACCACCCAAGGTATCACCAAGGGTGTGGTTTATCGCGGCGAGAAAGTCGAAGTTCGATTGGCCGATTCGATCAACGGTCGGGTCAGTCGACAGAGCGTCGTCAATCCCGTGACCGACGAAGTGATCGTTGCCGAAAGCGAAATGATCACGCCAGATATTGCCCGCAAGATCGAAGGCATGGGCTTGGAAAAAATCCAAGTCCGTACACCGATGACTTGTGACGCGCCGTTGGGCGTCTGTCGTCGCTGTTACGGAATGGATATGTCCACCGGTGCGATGGTCGAAGAAGGCATGGCGGTCGGCATCATCGCCGCACAGAGTATCGGTGAACCTGGTACCCAGTTGACCATGCGTACGTTCCACATCGGTGGTAGCGTTAGCAAGACGATGGAAGAGTCGGACATCAAGAGCAAGAAGTCAGGTGAAGTTCGGCTGACTCGAATGCGGGCAGTGCGGAACACTGATGGCAAGAACATCGTGCTGACGCGAAACGGCGAAATCGCTCTGGTGGATGATCGCGGTCGTGAAATCGAATCCTACGCGGTACCCACCGGTGCCATGTTGATGGTCGAAGAGGGCGATCAGGTCAAAGAAGGTCAAATCCTGTGCGAGTGGAACCCGTACAGCGTGCCGATTCTGTCGGAGGTCGAAGGACAGATCCGATTTGAGGACGTTGTCGAAGGCGAAACGATGCGTCAGGAACGCGAGCCGAGCGGTAACATTCGTACTTTGATCATTGATCACAAAGGTGATCTGCACCCGCAGATTGTCGTCGAAGACAACACGGGCAAAGCATTGGATGTTCAGTTCTTACCCGAACGGGCCATGATCATGGTCAAAGACGGCGCGAAGATTCGACCCGGTATGGTGCTCGCCGAAATGCCACGGGAAACCGGCGGTGTCTCGGATATTACAGGTGGTCTGCCGCGAGTGACGGAGATCTTTGAGGCTCGTAAGCCGAAAGATCCTGCCGTGATCGCGGAAGTCGACGGAGAAGTCGAAATCTTGGCCGAGAAGAAACGGGGCAAGATGACGATTGTTGTCCGTAGCGAATCGGGTATCGAACGTGAACACATGGTGCCACACGGAAAACACTTCCTGGTCCACACTGGCGATATCGTCAAAGCCGGTCAGGCACTCGTCGAAGGCCCGTTGGTTCCCCACGACATCTTGCGTGTCTCGGGCGAAGAAGCCGTGCAGCAATACCTGCTTCACGAAATCCAGCAGGTCTATCAATCGCAGCGGGTGGAGATCAACGACAAGCACTGTGAGATCATCATTGCTCGCATGTTGCGTAAGGTCAAAATCGAAAACCCAGGCGACACCAACTTGTTGCCAGGCTTGGTGATGGACCGATTCCAGTTCCGCAAAGCCAATCAAGAATTGGGTGATTGCATCAAGATCGCCAACCCAGGCGACAGCGATTACACCGAAGGGACGATCATTCCCAAGGAAGCGTTCGAGCAAACCAATGCTCAAATCGAAGCACTTGGTGGGACGCCCGCCAAAGGCAAGCGACCCAAACGGGCAACCGCCAGTACGCAGTTGTTGGGGATTACCAAGGCGGCAGTTCAGTCCAACAGTTTCATCAGTGCGGCGTCGTTCCAAGAAACGACTAAGGTGCTGACCGAAGCCGCGTTGGCTGGCAAGGTCGACAAGTTGGTCGGGCTCAAAGAGAACGTGATCTTGGGTCATTTGATTCCTGCCGGTACCGGTTTCCGAATCTTCCAAGAATCGGAAGTCAATTATCGTCGCGAAGCGCTCGAAGAGTTGGCTGCTGCACCGGTCAATACGCTCGAGGAGAGTTTCCCATTGCTGAATGCTGACGATGGCGGATCGGCACCCCCAGCCAGTGGTGACGGCGGCGGATCGGCAGCTGCATTGATGTCGACATCGCCGGTGGCCACGCAACCGCCGGTGGCTGCCCAGCCCATCGAGCATCCGCCGGTGTCGCAAATGCAAGAGGCACCGACTCAGCAGATCGTGTCAGAACCCGTTGCCGATGATCCACCTGCCGCCGAGCCCGTGACCGAGGAGGTGGTTACACAGCAACCCCTTGCAGAGGCAACACCGGCAGTCGAATCGGATGACTTGACCAAGATCGAAGGGATCGGACCCAAGATCGCAGAGCATTTAAACGCATCGGGGATTTCGACCTTCGCGCAACTGGCACAAGCGGATTCGCAACAACTGGCTGAGACGTTGGCGTCGGGTGGTTACGCTGCCCATGATCCTGGAACCTGGCCGCAGCAATCGGCCATGGCTGCGGCAGGTGATTGGGATGCGTTGAAAAAGTGGCAGGACGAATTGGATGGTGGCAAACCGGTTGCGGCGCCTGATGATTTGACCAAGATCGAAGGCATCGGACCCAAGGTTGCCGAACTTTTGAACAGCCACGGCATCGCATCGTTCGCCCAGTTGGCGACCACGTCGGCCGATCAGATCCAAGCGATCCTGACCGAAGCGGGTGGCATGGTGGCGAACATGAAGCCGGGAACATGGCCCAAGCAAGCCGAATTGGCTGCCAATGGACAATGGACCGAACTGAAGCAATGGCAAGATGAATTGGACGGAGGCGTTTAGACGTCAGTCGTTTTGCAGATTCAGGTTGAACGGTCGTCAAGGTTCCGCAGGCACAGGTGGTCTCTTGCTCCGTTGCTTTGAAGAATAACTTTCAGCGGGCGAGAGTTTTACTCTCGCCCGTTTTGCATAGCCTCGTAGACAAAATAGTCGTTGCCAGCACCACGACAACACGACGTGCGTAATCCGACGTACAAAACGAGTTGAATCGATGACTTCGCGTGATCCGGCCGACTTGTTGCGGCGATACTTTGGCTATCCGAGTTTTCGCAACAGCCAAGCAGCGATCATCGACCACGTGCTCAGCGGTCGTCATGCGATGGTCGTGATGCCGACCGGGATGGGAAAATCGATCTGTTATCAGATTCCCGCGCTAACGATCGATGCTTCGGCCGATGATGACCCGCATGCAGAATTGGTACTGGTTCTTTCGCCGCTGATTGCTTTGATGCACGATCAGGTCCATTCGTTAACTGCGCGTGGGATCGACGCGGCATTTATCAATTCCTCGCTTGACCGCGAGACACGACAGCAACGTTATCGCGAAGTTCAACAGGGGCGATATCGGCTGTTGTACGTGACGCCGGAGCGTTTTCGCAAAGCAGAATTTGTGAATGTGATCTCGCGACGTCGCATCAAGCTTTTGGCCGTTGACGAAGCACACTGCGTCAGTCAGTGGGGGCACGATTTCCGTCCCGACTACACCCGGCTAGCGCAAATCCGTGATTCACTGGGCCATCCCACAACGATCGCGCTGACGGCAACGGCAACGGCGGAATGCCGTAGCGATATCTACGAGCAGCTTGGCATGGCGCGGGCCGACATTCGACTTTTCCATGAAGGCATCGATCGACCGAATCTGCAGCTGCAGGTTGAACCAGTGATCGACGAAGACATGAAAGTCGACGCCATTGGCCGAGCGATCACTCACGACCAGTACTCCGGCGGTAGCGTGATCGTTTACTTCTCGTTGATCAAAACACTACAGCGTTTTAGCGATCGTTTGTTGGCTGATCAGATAGATCATGTTTGTTACCACGGTGATTTGCCGCGAAATGCTCGCCGGCGCGTGCAGAATGAATTCATGATCGGCGATGCGGACTTGGTCTTAGCCACGCCCGCGTTTGGAATGGGTGTCGACAAGGAAGACATTCGCGTCGTGATCCATGCCGAAACGCCAGGATCGATCGAGTCGTACTACCAAGAGATCGGGCGGGCCGGTCGCGATGACCGTCCCAGTCTCTGCTTGTGGCTGTATGACCAAGCCGATTTGATGACGCAGATGCAATTCATCGAATGGTCCAATCCCGACGCAGATTTTTACACGCGTGTTTACGAAACCATCCGCGAGCATCGGGACCAATGCGAAGCGTTCGGGCTGGACTGGTTGAATGGACGATTGCAAAAACGCAGCAAGCACGACCACCGCTTGTCCACCGCGATCGCGATGTTGGATCGTTACGGCGTGATTGCCGGGCCGAGACCGCCGGAGTGCTTTGATATCCTGACCCCGCTGGAAGAATATTTCCAAGACGCTCAAGCCTTGGCGGAAAAGAAGCGCCGCGACCAAGAGCGACTCTACGCGATGGTTCAATTGGCCGCCGAAACAGGTGATCGCAAGGAATTTTTGAATCAATATTTCCTGGGGGGTGAATCGTCTGAGCGGGCACTCGGGTGAGATTGATAGCCACACCGCTGTGTAGGCCATCCGTTCTGTGATTTCCGCGTCAAAACCGGGCTCAGAAGCCTACCGCAAGACGACCCCTGCGGGGTATTCTGGGCGATTGCCCATCGCGAACACTTTGCCGAACAAAAACATCTGCCGCAACCAAGAATGAACAAGCGAGTTTATATCAAGACCGTCGGCTGCCAGATGAATGTGCTGGACAGCGAAATGGTGGTGGCCGATTTGAAACGCCACGGTTACACGGTCGTCGATACGCCTAAGGAAGCCGATTGTGTCTTGTACAACACATGCAGCGTGCGCGAACATGCCGAGGAAAAGGTCTATAGCGCACTGGGAAAGCTGCGGCAAGCCAAAGAGCATTCTCCCGAAAAAGTCATCGGCGTGATGGGCTGCATGGCTCAGAAAGACCAAGAGATCATCTTCAAGCGTGCTCCCTATGTCGACTTGGTTGTCGGGCCGGGGCAATTGCACACGATCCCTGGATTGTTGGAGAAGGTTCACGCGGGCGAAGGTCGACAGATGGCGGTGTCGCTGTCGCGCAAAGGGGGATCCCAGGCAACCATCGCCCGTAGTCACGAGACGTTTGATCCGTTGCGCGACCCCGCGATGCGTCCGACCCCGTTTCAAGCGTACTTGAGAATTCAAATCGGTTGCGACAAGTTTTGTACCTACTGTGTGGTCCCCAATACTCGTGGTCCAGAACAGGGACGCGATCCTGCTCAAATCCTGTCCGAAGCGACGATTTTGGCCGATCAGGGCTGTCGCG
>JABDKS010000602.1 GCA_013002105.1 Pirellulaceae bacterium
TTCAACGTACGGATCGCCCAGAAGATCGACGGGTTCGAAATCGCCGGTTGGCGATCAGCGACCGCGTTCGCGAAAGTCCCACGGCGCAAGCGGCATGTCGTCTTGCCAGAGCCCCACTCCAGCAACACGGGCGTCACGCTGTAGACGTGCCAAGCGGGGATCACTGTTGAATTGCGAGTAATGCCACGCCAGTCCTCGACGCACTAATTCGCCATTCATCCAGACAGCATTGTCACGGGCATTGGCAAGAGTCCGACCATATTTGTCAGTGCCGGTCGGCGAGATCCAAATCACGCGATTGTTCGTCAACTGCTGCAAGACGCGTTTGGCTTGGTCAGCAAAGGGTTGACCATGTTCGGGACAATCGATGCCTTCGAGCCGAACCCGTAGGCTTGACCCGTCATCACATTGGAAATGAAAACTATCACCGTCGGCAATCCAATCGACCCGACCGCGGATCTCTTGGCTAGGCTCAGCGTGTTGTTGGGGCGCAGATTGACTAGCCGGCTGGCAACCAGCAATCACCACTATCCCAAAGATCAGCGTTTGGATTGGTCGCATGAACATGGATTCCCGATCATCGGCGTCGCGAATGCAACGCCGACGTTATTACATCAGGCTACCATGCTGGTGTGGACTATCGAATGATGTTGGTCAGTTCTTCCAACAATTCGTTGGCAACCGTGATCGTTCTGGCGTTGGCCGAAAAGCCTCGCTGAGCGACGATCAACTGCGTGAACTCCTGAGCGATATCCACATTGGAGCTTTCCAGTTGGCCCGCGATGACTTGGCCGCGTGTTCCCGACAACCCTTCGCCGATCGACGCGACACCACTGTTCATGGTTTCTTGATAGAAATTGCCACCCAGTGCATCGAGACCTTTCACATTCGAAAAGGTTGCCATCGCCAACTGGGCGAGCGGAATCGTTCGTCCGTTGGATGCAAGACCGCCCAATTCACCAGTGGATGACATCGCCACCGAAACGAGTGTTCCAGGGGGATAGCCATTTTGATCTTGGCTCAAAGAGAATTCCGTGGCCAAGTGATTGAGTTGCTGAAAATCCAGTGCGATGGTTTGTGGAGAGTCGATCGAGCTGAACTGAATATCGATATTGGCGTCATCAGAACCGTCGGCACCGACCAATGCGAATGTCCCGTCCTCGTTGAAAGTCACGTTCAGCACTGTGGCATCCAAAAGCGTCCCTGAATCAGCATTGATGTCGGCGACGACGTCCCAAGTATTGGTCGACGTCTTTTGGAACTCAAACGAGATTCTATGATTGGCACCACGTGGGTCATAAATCTCGGTGGATAATTCGAACGTGTCTCCGTCGTTGCCTTCCGTAGTAACCACCAGCGAGTTGGCAAAGAAATTGGAGCTGCCAACATTGGCACTGGCGTCTTTGATGACAAGGCTTAAGAACGCTTCACCGGTGTCGTCAGCAGTCACCGTCAGAGTGCCGTCGGATCCCAATGATGCAGTCGCACCGGTCATGATTGAATTGAGTTCATTGACCAAGTCACCCATCGTCGCGTTTTCGGCTGCGAATGTTCCACTGAAGGGGGTTCCATCCGGATTCGTACCGTCGAGCTCGATAACATCACCGGCAACGTAATCGGTCTGATTCATCAGCAGGTCATCTAATAACGTCGATGCGTCGGCCGGTCCAGTCGTCGTGCTAAAGCCGGTAAATGATGAAAGAATTTCGGCGGTGGGCGGCTTTGCATCCGAAGGCAAATTACCCTTGAAATCCAGGTCGCGGGTTGCTTCACCGGCGACCGGCGCGCCAAGTGGAACGACAATCGAGTTATCGCCAGGTGATTGAAAACCAACCCGACCCGTTGCCGGTTCGCCGGTGGTCCCGAATCGCTGGACGCGTGCTCCAGTGGCGGGGTCGACCAAGCGACCGCTGGCATCGACGGCAAAGGACCCAGCGCGAGTGAAAACGTTTTCGCCTGATTGGCCTTCGAGTGTAAAGAAACCTTCGCCTTGAATGGCAAAGTCAAGTGTTTCGCCGGTCGACTGCAATGTGCCCTGTGTAAAACGCTTCGCGATCTGAGCGGTTTGGACACCCGAACCGATGGCTTGTGGATTGACACCACCATTGGAATCGTTGGGTCCCGAGCCACCACGCACGCTGTTGTACATCAGGTCGCTGAAGGTTGTGGTTTGTGCTTTGTAACCCACCGTGTTCATGTTCGCCAAGTTGTTGGCGACAACGTCCAGTTGTTGCTGGTGAGTACGAAGTCCCGTAATCCCGGTCATTAAGGCGCGTGTCATTCGTGTCTCGCTTTTTTAGTCAGTTTTGGTTTGGATCAATCGGTTGTGGTAATCGGTAGACGGTGTCGCGCGACCGTCAGGAATTAGTCACCGAAACGATGTCATCAAGTGCTACGCTTTCGCCATCAACCAGCAGGCTGATCGAGTCTTGGCCGGTCAACATTTCTGTGACTTGGCCCGACTTGGCTTCGCCCGTGAGCGAATCGACATAACTGGCGGTTTTGCCAAGCAGGCTGGAGCCTTGTGACATTTCTTGCAGCTTCATCATGTCCGCAAAGGAGGTGTTCATGCCTTCGATCCCTTCGAGGATCGAAAACTGTGTGAGGTCGTTGATCAAACCTTCTTGATCAACAGGATCAATCGGGTCTTGGTTTTGCAGTTGCACAGTCAATAGCTGCAAATAGTCGACTGTTGCTACTTGGGAAGTAATACCATTCATCAGAGTTACCTAAGCGACAATGTTTAAGCCAGAGGAAGAGGTCGAATCAGACGGTTTTGGGTCCGTCGTCGTGGTGTCTTGTTGTTTCGAATTGTCCGTTTCTTGTTGGGCAGTTTGAAGTTCAGATTGCGCCTGCCGGTTTTCTTCATGCGACACGTCCACGCTCGCGTCGTCGAAACCCAGTTCTGCCAGAGCATCCAACAAAACGTCTTTTTGACTGTTCAATAGATCGGTCGAAATCAACTCCGACGCGATGATGTGCGTGACGATCTTTTCAGCGGTCTGTTCGACCTGAATCTTGAGGTGCCCCAATTCTTCGGGGTGCAATTCCAGCGAAACGCTCCGCATTGACGGATCGTCAGCGTTCTGAATGACCTTGGACATCGCCGTCACGACTTGCTGGGTGACTTCGATGGGTCGCAATCCCGCCAGGGTGTCGTCGAGACGAGAAACGGTCGCGTTCGGATTGGCCGATCGGATGGACTGAGTGGCGAATTGGGGTGTCGCGTTAATCGATGCTGCTTGTGTTGTCGCATCGCGTGGTGCGAATGTCGCACGTCCGCGCGTATCGGCCGTCACGCGTCCTGGTTCGGACGCGTGTGGTTCCAATTCCGTCGACGCGTTAGATCCGGGTTGATTGTCGTTCGGATCGTTTCCGCCGTCAGTGAGTTCAATCGAATCAATTGAGAGTGGGTCAACGTTTTCGCTTGCTGGAACGCCGGTGCTCTCAAGATCGCTCTCGTTTTCACGTTGTCGAGACTGGTTGGTCGCTTGCGTCTGCACGATGGTGGCCGACTCCGCAAAGGTTGCGGTGGAATCGGTAGGGCGGTTCGCGGCCGAATCCGTTGCCGAAGTCGTTGTCACTTGGTCATCAATCTGTATCGCATCAGCGGCTGCAATCACGTCGTCGGTTGCCTCTTGATTGGCTGATGCGGGAGTCTCCGATGCAGTGGACTGCGTTTGGCTTGGTCCGACCGAGGCGCGTTGAATTGGCGTCGGGCGGGCATTTGCTCGCGCGTCGCCGGATGGAGAGTGATCATCACCGTTAGTCAGCGGAACGGTGCCGTTTGAATCGGATTGTTGTTCACTTACAGCGACGGGGTTTTCACTGCCTAGCGTGACTGGGTTTAGGGCGACGGGGTTCTCACTGCTTGGGGCGACTGGATTTTGACGGCCTGCGGGGCCTGGGTTTTCACTGCTGGCCTCCTGGGTTGATTCAATGGATTGCTGTGATGCCGCAAACGGCTGATTCGCCGGTGCCTGTGCCGAGTTCGCCTGGGCGGGATCCACGCGGACCGATGCAATTGGATCGACGTTAGCAGTGCCGCGCTGAACGGACGGTTGCCGCGCCGTGCGGATCGCGTTGTCGCCAATTTCGATGGATGGATCAGTCGACTGCGGTGAATCCGTGTATTGATTCGACGCAACCGTTGCGGGATCCGACGTTCGGTCGCCGCCGTCGTCTCGCTCAGTCGTCGTTGGACGCAGAGAATCCGATGCCGTGTTGGCGGGGTCATGGTTCGCGGTGCGAAGTTCGGATGTCGACGTTCCCGACCGATCAGTTGGAACTTCGCCGCCGTCCCGCGCGTCCGTCGCCGTAACCGGTGCAAGGGCGGAATCTGGTCGTGTTGTCGCTGATTCGGACGACGTTTGACTTTCGGTCGTCTGATTCGATGCGTGTGCGGATGTCGCTTGGTTCGGTTCCGAGGAGCGCGCACTTTGGTCTGTGACCGTCGTGCCTGGCATAACAGATCGCTGCGCGTTGGTCGTCGTGGTTTCGCGACCACTTGATCGATTCTGGCTATGCAACGACGGGTCAGTTGAACGCGCGTTGTCGATTGAAATCTGTCCGTTCAAGGTGCGCGGATCAATGGCGGCACCCCCATCAACGTCAGTGGACGACACATCAGACGTGTTTGCGAGGTCACCAAGATCGACACCCATTGACGTTGCAATGTCCGTCAACTGCGAATCAGTGGCGGCGTTGAGAACCGGATTCGGATCAGAGTTCGCGTCGGCGTTGTCTTGTGTTTGGCCGACCAGATCGGGATCCGTGATGGGAGCGATCGTCTGTTCCACAGAATTGGTCGTTGACGACTGGTCGGTGGATTCCATTGGCGTGGATGTGACGACAGCTTGCCTATTGGATTCTGCCGAGAGAATTTCCGTGTCACTGTTGTTCGCAGAATTCGCGGTTTCAACTATCAATCGTTCTAGATTGATCGCCGAGGGCGCAATGCTGCTGTCCAGTTGAGCCTGCTCACCCGCAACGCGATCGATGTCGTTGGGATTTCGGCTGTTTGGATCCGTTGTGTGTGCAACATTGACCAGAGCACTGAGAATTTGAACGTTTTCGATTCTTGCCGTGGCCGCTGAAGCATTATCCCCTTGCGCGATGGAATTGGACGTATCGGCCGTTGGTTGGTTGGCACCGCTGGTGCTTGCGAATGACGCAAAGATGCTGTGCGTCGAGATCGCAATTTCCGTTGGGGCAATTTTATTGGCGTTGCTGGCAGCAGCGTCAAGAAACTGGATGAGTTCTGCTTGTGGTCCGCCAGTAGTCTGCAGGCTTTGTGAGAGCAACGCTGCTTGAGGGGAACCGGACTTCGGAGCATTTTGTGATTCACCGTTTGCGAGCAATGCCGCTGCATTGGAAGCTGGGTCCGCGACCTCAATGCTTGTTAGCATTTGATCAAAGGATACGGGCGCATCGGTGCTTGTGGTCGGATGGTTGTCCGCAGAAGTTTGGACACCAATGAACAGATCAGTAACAGTTGTTGGCAGCACGATTCACCTCAAGAAAACAGATGAGCTTTCATTAAGCAACAAGTGTGCCAAAGCGATATCAGTGCACGAAAAAGCGGTTGGATACCGATTTTGGAGAGTCAAAAATTCGGCAATCCGCGCGACCGGAACTCTGAAGATTGACTCACGAAAACGGTGCTGAATGAATTGCGTACCACTGCGCAAATAGTGCGTGAGAAAACGAATTATGAAAGCAAGTCGATACGACTGTCGTTGTGGTGTGATGAGGATGACGGCATCTCGCGGCCGGACGACGCACCGATTCGCATCGCACTTCGAACGCAGTGCCACGTATCAGAACGTTTGGCGGTTTACCCGTGGAGAATGCTGGACCGACTAGAGCAATGCAGCGAACCGATAACGAAAAAGAAGGTCGTCATGTCATGATGACGATGTAGTTGGGGTAGAAAGCCTGCAACCCAGCGGCCACGGTTGAATCTTGTGCTTCGCTCGTGCTCCGGATCGCCATACTCCCCGCGATCGTCGTGTCAGGCTGCTCTGGATTCCTTTGACGTACCAGGCGTGCCATCGTCATCTTCGCGATAGATTCGCAGTTTGTTCGAGAGTGTTCGCGGAGAGACGCCCAGTTTTTCGGCCACAACACGTTGGTTGCCGAATTTCTCGATCGCTGCGGTGATGATTTGACGCTCCAATTCTGCCAACTCGGTATGCAACCATTGTTCGGGCAGTGCGGCGGCGGCAGATTCGATAGCCATCTCTGGCAACTGCAGATGCTCGCTTTGAATCAGCTCGGTGTCGGAAAGGACGCAGGCGCGATGAATGACGTTTCGCAATTCGCGGACATTACCGGGCCATTGATACTCCGACATGGCTTGCATCGCCTCATGGCTGAATCCCTTTAACGCGACGGAGTTTTCGTGTTTAAAACGACGAACAAAGTGCATCGCAAGAACCGGAATGTCTTCGGTGCGCTGTCGTAGCGGCGGGATTTGGATCTGCAGTACGTTCAAGCGGTGATACAGATCCAAGCGGAATCGCTCCGCGGTAACTTCGTCCATCAGACTACGATTGGAGGCCGCGATGATACGGACATCGCTTTTGACGGAGTGACTGCTGCCAACGCGCTCGTACTGGCCGTTTTCTAGAACACGTAGTAGTTTGGCTTGACTGCTCATCGGGATTTCGCTGATCTCGTCAAGCATCAAGCTGCCGGTCGCGGCCAATTCAAACCGACCTTGGCGATTTGCGACAGCGTCGGTAAAGGAACCTTTCTCGTGCCCAAATAATTCACTTTCGATCAAGGTTCCCGAAAGCGCGGCACAGTTGACGCTCACGAACGGTTTGCCGGTCCGCTGGCTGCGGTCATGGATCAGTTGAGCAAACAGTTCCTTGCCTGTTCCGCTTTCACCGGTCAACAGAACAGGGGCACTGGACGCTGCCATCTTTTCGGCCAGCTGAATCAGTTTTCGAATTTTGGACGACTGGGTAACGATCACCTGGGCGGCACTCAATTGCGGATTTTCGTGCGACAAGAGACGATGTCGGACCGTCAGGGACGATCACGGCAAGGAATCACGATGCGCGGTTACTGCTGGAATAGGCGTTCTGCATTTGCACAGCTCGGACGCTCTCTTGGATTTTCGGAAAGAGTCGTTGTGCTGACTCGAACGTTGTTTTTTCGAGTTGGGCCAACTTTGGCATCAACCCTTTGACCAAGTCGATGGTTTCGTCGGTTGCATTCTTCAGCGCAGGTGTCATTTGCTCGGACGTACGATGGAATTGTTCTCGCAGCGGCCCCAATGCGGCCTCCGTGCGTTTGATCTCATTCATGTGCGGTCCGATTGATTCGATCGCTGCGGACGACGCGTCCGTGATCGAATCAAGCAAACGATCCAGATGTTGGTATTGTTGCTGCAACTGGAGGGTTAATTCCAATAGTGGGTTATCAGTTTTCAACATGCGTTTTCGACCTTTCGATCAGGGAGTCCATTTCCGCTGTAATGTCACCGACAAGCGGTTGAGCGTTGCCGACCATCTCGGTTTGCTTGAGCCACCATCGTGCCACTGAAACTGGGTAGTCGGATGATTGAGCATTCGCGATATCGCGTAACCCCGCCTCCGCTGCTTGGATATTTCCCAGACGGCGATGGCACAGCGAAGTCAGAAGTTTTAGCCAGGTGCGATCGGAAACATTGAGTCGATCGCTATCGACGCTTTGTAGTGCTTTGAGCGCCGCGGTGTAGTTGCGAGTTTGGAATAGACTCTGACCCAATCGAAACGCGTCGACCGGGTCGGACAGCACCTGCGTAGCCGAAATTGTCGGTTCGAGGGGCGCTGGAGTCTTTATCGTGTCGTCCTTCTTGGTTTCGATGTTGCGCTCGATTGCCATCATGTTGGCATCTTGCGTCGTGACTTTCGGCGTCACGCTAGGTGCAACAGGTCGCAGCGGCGTGGATGGGGCAAGGGGTGCTGGATCGGGGGATGACGGCACCGGTGTTGGGTCAACCGGCGTGATCCGCTGATTCGTGGCAGTCGCCGTAGGTTGCTGGTTTGGTGGCGGAGGGTTCGCTTGAGATTTCGCTGCATTGTTGTGACGTAGCCGTCGCAGCAAATCGATGCGATTGCGAATCTCGTCCACGCTTTCCAGTGGGTTCTCGGGGGCGAAGGGGTGCTTGGCAATCGGACGTAGTTGTTCGATCGGTGCCGACTGATTCGGTGCGGCGATCGGGATCCCAGTCCGGGTTGGAACCTTGGCTGTTGGAATATCAGCTGCTGGAACATCAGTTGTTGGGGCCTGCAAGCGGTTTTGACGAATTCGCTCGGTCGTACGGATCAGGTCGTTCAGTTTCGTTTCAAAGTCCTGCCCGCTACTTGCGCGATTTGTCGTGTTACCGAGTTCGATGGAACGGTCTTGCCCCACGAGCGTTGTCTGCAAACAAATCACCAACGCCGACAAGATCAAACGTTGCAGCATCGAGGCGATGCAGCAACGTCCTATTGCGTTCGCAATGCGTGCGCAGGCCGATTCGCGTTTCAGGCAATTCGGTTTGCGCGGTGCAGTTGGCATCGATCGTTTGGCCGTTGAATGGTTCATAAATCGAGTTTGTTATCGCGTCTGTTTGGCGTGGTCCGAGGGGATGTCAGACGCTGACTCGGGCATCAGGCCTGCGAAGCAAAGTGCGGCCGAATAGTGTTTATCCATTGCTTGATAAGATTGCCCCATCAGATCCAAAGCTTGCTTCTTGCTGTCGGTGTCCAGTGGTAGTTTGAGCAAACGGGTGCAGATCGCTTCGCAATCGGCGTAGCGACCGAGCCCGAGTTTGATCTGGGCGTCCAACAGTCGGACGCGCGCTTCGAAGGCGACGTCGGCGGTTTGCAAGATCGTTTCAACGGCCTCGTTTGCTCTCTCCAACTCAGACGCCTCAAAGAGAACTTCACTAAGTTCCAGTCGACTGCGATTCTCCCAATAGCCACCTTCGACCAAGTTGGTCGCCACGCTCAAGTGCTCGATCGCCTTGGTGCGGAAACCAACTGCGGCAAAAGCCCGCGAAAGGATCAAGTGTTCGACAAAGTTCCGTGCATCAGTTGGTGTGATTGCCGCCAGCGCCATCACCAGACGTTCGCCTTCGTTCTGAAGGCCGCGGGTTGGTCCCACCGCTTGATACCTTGCGAACGTGGCAATCACACTAGCCAGTCGTTTGCTGCGCGGGTCGGTCAGTGATGCTGAATGTGTGAACAAGATACGGTTAGCCGAAAACGGATCGCCTTCGACCAAATAGGCAATGGCCAGCGTCATCAAGTTCTCGCTGGACTGATCGGAATCGGCCGACATCCGCAACCCACGCGAAGCGGCGGCGATCGCCTTGCCCGGACGACCGAGTGTTAATTCCAAGTCAGCGATATTGGCGTAGCAAGACGCTTGCAATGTTGGTGAGAGAGTTTGGTCTAGTGCGCGATAGAATTTGTCCAGAGCGATTTCGCGATGGTGAAGGGTCTGTTCCAGGGTCGCATGATTGAAATACAACAACGCGCTCAGCTCATCCATGGGCTTTAGATCGCGTGCCGCTTGGTATTTGTTCGCCGCGCTCTCGAGTGTTCCAAGCACGAAGCAGTTGTTTGCGTCGTTCATCAATGCGGCGATACGTTCGGTACCATTGTTGAAATTCAACTGCAATTGTCGCAGTAGACGTTGGATTCGATCCATTTCCAGGCGATCTTGCATCAACGGATCTAATTCGTCGTCGTGCAAGATCGATACGGTGCCGTTATTTTGTTGCCAGACGAGGTTCAGTGGGCTCAGGGCCTGATCCAGTAGCACGCTGACGGGTAGGGCGTGAGCGTCGGTGCGAATCGAACGACCGGACAGTGCCGCGCGAGCATGCGGGCTGGTTTCAAATTTCATGTCAACGGCTTGGGCAAGATCGCCGGTCAGTTTCAACAGGGACTCATGTCGCAACTGTGCGTCGACCAGGATCAACGCGATGTCGTTGATCGGTTTTTGGATCACACTCAGTTTTGATTCCGCCGCTGCTGGACGATCCGCTGGCAGGGTGACGGCATCGGACAAAACAGGGTCGATCCAGGTGTTGCCCCAATAGTATTGGACGGGCGGAAGTCGCTTGTCAGTGTCGTTGGCACGCTTGAGGTAGCGTTGCTGTAAGCACTCGACCAGCAGCCGATTGATGGGCAAGCGAATTTCGGTTGGATAGGCCTCGGTACCGTACATCAGGTACAGTTCGCTCAGCAAACTGATTGCTTCGTCCAGTCGTCCTTGCGAGTGCCAGATACGGGCGGTTCCAATTAATCCCCAAGCTTTCTCGATTGGCGTGGCGTTTGCCGATTGAATGGTGCTGCGATAGTGTCCTTCGCTTTGTTCCAAGAATCCTGCCAACTCAGACGCCAAGCCAAGCCGAACTTGGATCGAACCGTCTCGCGAATGATCGCTCTGTTTGCGAATCTTGGTGTAGTGCTGGTAGGCCCCGATGTAGTTTCCGCCCGACAGAAATCGGTCACCTGTGCGAAGACTTTCAAGTTGAACTGGCGCGACGCGAGTGGCGTCGTGACGGTTTTCCGTCGTGAGGGTTAACCCTCGACTCTCGTCGATCAAATCGGGATGCTGGGCGGTTTGGCGAATCGTGCTTTGGGAGTCTTGTTCCGTCGCGCCTGCGGGCCAATTGTAGACCAAGCCACCGACCGCTCCGGTCAGTATCAGCGCTATGGTCCACCAGGCTTCGGCTCGAAACACCGTCATTTCCCTTGCTATAGAACACGCCCCGACATGGTGACGGGGCACCGGATAGGTGAATGCATCCAAGGTCGGTGCCAACCGTTTGAATCGGTGATCTCAACCCTACCGGCGCATTCGCTACAACCTCTTCGACGCAAAATCTGGCTTGCTTTAGGAATTTGTACGCAAGTTCTTTCGCGGCCACACGACAACTGATTCTGATCACCATTCTTTGGAGAACAGATGATGAGAATCGATAGCGGTCCCAAATCACCCACGCCACATTTGCCGTCGCAACGCACCCATGCGGCATCTGCGCGTACCGGACAGGCTGCTGCTGGCAACCCGAACCAACCACTACTGTCCGTTGACGTCAAGTCGATTGACAGTTTGATGCAAACAGTTGCAGCGGCGACTGACGTTCGCGACGCGGTCGTGAGCGACATCAAAATGAAAATACAAACGGGGGAGTACCTCGCTAAGCAAAGTGCTTATGAGACGGCGAGCGCCATTCTCAATTTGTAAGCTTGATTGGAATGAATCCATGACGGCGTCAAAAGGATGCATGTTTATCAACACGGAGGTTTTCCTGATACGATGAAAGGTTTTTGAAGATGAGCTTAAGTATTGCTAACAACGTGGGCGCCCTGAATGCCCGTAATAACCTCACCCGATCGTCGACGGCTTTGAACAAGTCGATCGAGCGATTGTCCTCCGGTTTCAAAGTGAACCGTGGTGCAGACGGTCCTGCTGCTCTCGTTGTTTCCGAAAAGCAACGTGCTCAAATCGCAGGTTTGCGAACAGCAATCGACAACACCGAAAAGGCTGTGTCGGTCGTTCAAACGGCAGAAGGTGCGTTGAGTGAAATCAACAGTATCTTGGTCAAAGTTCGTTCGCTTGCTCTCGATTCGGCCAATGCGGGTGTGAACGACGAAGATACGTTCGCCGCCAACCAGGCTGAAATCGCCAACGCTCTGGACACGATCAATCGTATCTCGACCAACACCCAGTTCGGCGAAAAGTCCTTGTTGGACGGATCAGCTGGCGTTACCGGTACCAGCGACGATTCGGACACGACGTTCTTGAAGGCATCGGGTAAGACCAGTGCCGGCAACTACGATGTCGTTGTCACCACCCAAGCTGAGCGAGCGAATATCGTTGCCGCAACAGCACAGGGTACGGGAACGTTGGCAGCTGACGAAGTATTGACGATCAACGGAACGAGCGTTCAATTGAATGCTGGTTTGGATCAAGCCGGTGTGATCTCGCGAATCAACGAATTCACGAGCCAAACCGGTGTCGTCGCAGAAGATGATCCAGCAGCGTCGGGTACGACCCGTTTGCGATCGATCGAATTCGGTGGCGATGCCAAGATCGAAGTGATCTCGGATACCGCTCCTGTCGCTGATACGACTTCTGGTTTCTCTAACGTCAAGAAAACTGACATCGGTGCTGAAATCGCCGGTACCATTGACGGTGCTGTCGCTTCGGGCAAAGGCAACGTCCTGACCAGCGTCTCGGGTGCTTCGACCGGTTTGGTTGTCGCTCTGGGCGAATTGTCCTCCGACAAGGTCAAGACCGTCGATGCAGCCCAAGGCACCATCTCGGTTGATAACAAATCGTTGGTTTTCCAAATCGGTGCCAACCAAAACCAAACCGCTTCGATCGCGATTAACTCCGTCGCAGCAACCGGTCTTGGCTTGAACGTCAGCGGAAGCCGATTCGCAAGCTTGAACGAGATCGACGTGACTTCGGCTGATAAGGCTCAAGAAACGTTGGCCGTCATCGACGCTTCGATCGACGAACTGTCCAACATTCGTGGTGAATTGGGTGCGTTCCAAGCGAACACGCTCGAGTCGATCGCAAACAACATGCGAACCACGCTTGAGAACACTGTCAACGCAGAGTCGGTCATCCGTGACACTGATTTTGCCGAAGAAATCTCGAAGTTCACCAACAACCAAATCTTGGTTCAGGCTGGAACATCGGTTCTCTCCAACGCCAATCAGACCACGCAGTCGATCTTGTCACTGCTTCAGTAGTCTAGTTGGTTACCGATCGTCATCAGGATCGGTCGGAAAATACTGGGGGGAGGGGTCACTTTGGCCCCTCTCCTCTTTCTCTTACTCTTAAAGTAGCAATCATGTTTTCAATTGACGGGATCGTATCGGGATTCGATACCACGAGCGTCATCGAAAGTCTGCTCGGTTTTCAACAAGCACAAATTGACAAGTTCAATTCGCGCAAAGCAGAGATTGCCGTCAAACAGAGTTCTTACAAAGGGATCGAGGCGCAGGTTCTGACCCTGCAGTCGTCGCTGTCCCAGTTGAATCGAACCCAGTCGTCTGTTTTCGATGTCAACCTGGCGACTTCCAGTGACGAAGACATTCTGACGGTCGCAGCAGACGGTAGTGCAACCAGCGGCACTTATCAAATGACGGTCGAATCGCTTGCCGCAGCCCAGCAACTTGGTTCGCAGGGATTCAGTTCCACGACCGAGACGATCGCCACCGGCGACATTACATTCAAAGTGGGCGATCGCGCCGAACAAACCATCACGATCGACCAATCCAACAATACACTCAAAGGGATGGTCACGACCATCAATGACCAGTTGACGGACGTCAATGCGAGCGTGATCTATGACCAGGGTGCCGGCTCGCACCGCATTCTGCTGACGTCCAAACATACGGGTGCCGACAATGTGATCACGGTCACGTCAGCTCAAGATGGAGGGACTGGTTCCATTGCCGACTTTTCCGGGACGCCCATCCAAGAGGCTGCCAACGCGGTCTTGACGCTCGGATCCGGCCCTGGTGCGATTACCGCGAGCTACGCCAGCAATCAAATCGAAGAGTTGATCGACGGTGTCACACTGAGCTTGAATTCGGCCGTCCCTGGAACCAAGGTGACGGTCGAAGTCGCTGCGGATGTCACGGCAGCACAAGAGGCGATCGAAGGCTTCGTGTCGGATTTTAATTCGGTCATCGAGTTCATCGACAATCAAACGCGGTACACGCCGGAGACCGAGCAGGCCAGCCCATTGCTGGGTGATCGATCGGTCAGCACGCTCAAGAATCGATTACTGTCGGCAGTCAGTGACACGGTCACGACAACCAGCGGTGTCAGCCGACTGAGCCAGATCGGCGTCGATTTGAACGAAAAGGGAAAGCTTGTCATCGACTCAGGGAAACTGACCGATGCGCTCAATGGCGATCTGGAAGGCGTTGACCCCAAAGACATTCGTAACCTATTTGGGCTCAATGGCGTATCGTCCAACGCCGGTATCGAGTTTCTCACCGGTGGGATACGTACGCTTGATTCCAAAACGCCCTACGAGGTCGATATTACCCAGGCAGCCGAGCGAGCGACCATCACTGCGACAAATGCTCTGGCCGGCAGTGTCGACATCGATGACACCAACAACACAGTTCAAATCACACTCGACGGCACGGTCAGCGAATCTCTGACATTGGCAAACGGCACGTACACGCCCGAAGAATTGGCGTCTCACTTGCAAAACACCATCAACAACAGCGAAACACTCGGTGTTCACGATGTAATCGTTACCGTCAGCGGCAGCAACGAGTTGTCGATCACCTCAGAAGTTTATGGCGCGAACTCACAGCTAGCGAGCGTTTCCGGAACCAGCGCCAGCACACTCGGGTTCGATGGGACAGAGAGCGACAGCGGCCAGGATGTCGCCGGTGTATTCATCGTCGACGGCGTTGAAGAAATCGGCAAAGGATCTGGCCGCGTCTTGATCGGTGATACCGACAATGAAAATACGGCCGACTTGCAAGTCCGTGTGACGTTGACAAGCGGGCAGGTCGCCGCAGGCGTTGACGGCACAATTTCATTGTCGCGCGGCGTCTCCGGACGATTGGATACCTACATTTCCAAAATTGTCGATGGCGAGACCGGGCTGCTCAAAAGTGCCGATGACGAATTTAAGTCCAAGATCGACTCGATTGACGAATCGATCAAGCGGGTCGAAGAGATTACCGAATCCAAACGCACCTACTTGATCGCTGAATTTACCGCACTCGAAAGCATCCTCAGTGAACTACAAAACACGGGCTCGTTTATCAGTTCGCAGCTTAACTCACTGAGCGCGTTTAACTCCAAGAGCAAATAGTCGAGACCACGAATGGGCTTTGAACGGCCCAGAGGTGCCAAGACAGAGTCACGAATGATTTGGGTCGAAATGGTTTTCGACAGCATGGTACGACAGGATCAAAGTACAAAACTAACTGTGGGGATGAAATAATGAGCAACCTGGGCGCCTACAAGAAACAGGAACTCTGCGGTGCGTGGACTCGGATCGAGATGCTATTGCAGATTTATGATCGAGCGTTGATATCGGTTCAATCATGCGGTGCTGCCCTGGCAAAGGGCGATGCGATGGGCTACTCCAAGCACTACATCAACGCCCAGAAAGCAATCTTGGCGATCCATTCGGGGTTGGAACCGGAAAAGAACGAAGTCGCATTCAATGTCGCCAGACTATTGCACTTTGTCACGGTCTCAATCGAAAAACAGCAATTCGATGTCGCCACCAAGGTGCTCAATCAACTCCGCGACGGATTCGCTGCCGTGGCCGACGAAGCCACCGAGTTGGAGCGCGAGGGAAAGATCCCCGCGATGAGCAACGCAATGAGTTATGAATCAACAGCGTGATTGATGCTCCATGAATCTCACGTCGATTCCAGAATCCAATGGCGGGGACCTACCGGAACCGTCGGCCAGGATCCGTCCTGGCAATGTTCCGCCAGGACAGGTACTGACAACATTCCATTCCAACGTTTGGTGAATCCATGTTGGTCGGCCTATCGGAGGAACTCCAGCAAACCGAGAGAACTCAGGTCGGCGGTAACCGCATAGGTGTACTGCAGCAGCGCTTGCGAGTTTTCTAGATTCAATACTGCGTTGGGCAGATCGGTCGCTTGTGTCTCACTGATCTGGACTTCTGCCGCGAGCATCAAGTCGTCGACGCGGAAGCCGAGCGTTTGCATCGTTCCGAGAGCCGTGGATTGCTCACCCATCGTCTCAAACGCGTTCTTGGCGATTCCCTCCAGGTCGCCCAAACGTCGATTGAGCGATTCGGCAACTGCCTTGCTGTCCAATCCGCGAGTGTTTCGCAGATCCGCAGCGAGGGCGTGCAGCGTCTGAAAGGCATCGGTCGTGCCGCCGAACTCCAGATGGTCGGTCCCGACTTGGCGGATCTTGGTCGAGTCGATCATGACGGCACCTTGCGACGCCGAATCGACGACGATCTGGTTATTGGTAAAATCGACCGCAACGTCGGTCTGACCACCATCGATACTCATTCTGGCAGTGGATTCCAAGTCGACGGTGCCGTTGAATCCCGCGGCGATGCTGGTTGTGTCGACATAAATCGCCTGGCCGTAGCTACCTTCGACTTTCAGGTTCGTATCGGCGCTGGTGTAGGCAACTGGCGGCGAGCCGTTGAGGCTGATCGTACCGGCACTGCCGTCACCGGACGTATCGACAATGGTCACGCTGTAGGTTCCCGGTGGCCCGATGATCGTATCGGACGCAGCCGAATCCGTACCCGCTTGCAGTCCCGATGTTCCCAGATAGGTCGTGGTGTCGTGTGTGACCAGCAAATTCGTCCGGCCGACAAAGGTGTCGGTTCCCGATCCGGGTTTGGCGCCGGTATCGCCGATCAACACTGTGTCGCCGCGTCCGCGACGGCCGAAAATCTCCTCGCCACTGTAATACGTGTCCACGGCGATCGAATCGCTGACGCTGGCGCGGCTCCGCGTCGCGGAACCTGTGTAAGTCACACCCAGAGTCTGCGTCGGATCGGTGGGTTCCGAAAACTCGAACGGCGGAGCGCCGGACTTGGTTCCCCCGTACAAATACTTGTTATTGAACTGAGCCGAGGCGATCGATTTCAGCTGAGCCAGTAAACCGTCGACTTCTAATGCCAACGCGGTACGTTCGTCGTCATCAAGCGCCTGAATCCCTTGCTGGGTCAGCGTCTTTGCATGATTGATCACGCCGGCAAAATCCTGGATTTGATCGACGCTGGCATTCAGTACGGACGTGGCACGATTGATCGCACTGCGGTCGGCGCTTAATTCGGTATACCTGGCTTTCAACGACGTCAATTGTCGAAACGAGATCGGTTCCTCCGAAGGGCGTTGAAAACGCACTCCCGAGGAAATCTGCTCTTGCAATTTCAGAATATTCGCGCTGTGCGCACTGGAAAAGTGAATCGCACGCTGCGAGAAAGCGGAAGACGTAACGCGTGGCATGAGATCATCCTAAGATGTTAAACAACTCGTTGAGCATATCGTCGGCCGTTTGTATTACACGGACTGCCGCTTCATATGATTTTTGAAACTGTTGCAGGTAAACGATTTCTTCATTCAGGTCGACTCCCGAATACGAATCACGATCCGCCTCGAGCCGGAACTTTAGCGCTTCCAAACTGGAACTCAGGGCTGTATCCGAATTGATTTGAAACCCGATTTCCGTATTAATCTCATTGACGTATTCGGAGAAGGTAAGCCCACCGGGCAAAACAGAAATGTCCTGCAAGGCAGCCAGTCGGAATAGATTGTCGGTGTCGGCGGAATCTCCTGAGCGACCGGCAGCGAATCGACCCGGGTTATCGCTGATCGTCGGATCGACATCCATCGTGTAGGAGTTCACGCCTTTGAAAAAGGAGTTCAAGCCCAACGCCGCCAAAATGCCGGTTTCATCCGGCTGGGCAGTCAAGCGAGTGGAAAAATTATCCGCGTCGTTGACCGTGCCTCGTGAGAAGCTGATTTTGATACCGTCGCCCAAATCGATGCTCGTGCCCGCTTCGTAACCGTTGCCGATGTTGACACGCCGCTCCAACGTGCCCGATTGAGAATAGACGCTCACAAACAAATCGTCCGAGATGCCGACGTCCCCGGTGCCGTCGATTTCAAAACGAAGATCACGGTTTTGGTCGCCTGTGTAGTTGCCCGATAGCGTTGGCAAACTGGAACCGCTCAGCGCATCGAGTCGGGGATGGGTTTCGACGGAGCCGGTGAAGTCAAAGGTTAGACCGTCGGCCGAGAAGATTTGCAACTGGTTGGTACTGGGATTGACTGCAGCATTCAGGCCGTCGATCGATGCGATTTTGGCGGCAACGTCATCCAAACTATCGACGGCCGGGTCAATCGTTACGACTTCGGTTCGGCGTACACCATTGACATCGATCACCGAGATGGTCAGATCGCCCGCATCGATCGGAAAGATGGTCCCGGCATCGTTCAGCGGCGCCGCCGCATCTGTGAGCGTACGCGTTGCGGCGAGATGTTGAAACGATCCGTCCGTGCCAATTCCAGTGGCGTGTATCGAATCGACACTTCGCATCACTTCGGTAGCAAGCTGATTCAATTTTCCTTCGTACTTTGGGATGGTCGTGTTGTAGACGTCCAGCAAGGCGACCAAACCGCCGCTTTCCAAATCAACCTGACGATCATAGCCGTCGATCAGGATACCGAGCTTGCCATCGGGTAGTTGTGTGACCGAGAATTGATTGGCATGGCCGGTTTGTTCAATCGAAAAATTGCCTATGGCAAGATTCAAGTCACCGGAATGGGAATCCTCGCGTGTGAGTCCGATAGTTTTGGCGATATCGTTCAGCAAAGCGTCTCGTTGATCCAATTCGGCGTTCGGCTGATAGCCCTGCGCGATCAGTGATTTGATGTTGGCGTTCAGTTCGGTCAACGACTCCATTTTTTGATTGACCAGCGCAACCTCTTGTTCGACCTGAAATCGGATCGCTTTTTTGAGATCGGCTAACTGGCCGGCGGCTTGACGAACGACGCCGGCTAGCCGTCGGCCCGATTCGATGACAGCACTGCGCTGCGAAGGTTCGTCCGGCGCAGCGGTCATTTTGGTCATTTCGCCAAAGAACTGATCCAGTTCCGCGCCGACCGATGTGCCACCGTTCAGAAAGGCCGCTTCAATTTGACGCTCGTAGATCAACGCTTGTTCAACGCGGCTGACGTCGGCGATCGCGTTGGTCAACGACGATTCGGTGACTTGCCCGCGGATCCGTTCGATGTAGTTGATGTTGACGCCGCTGCCGATGCGGAACGCACTATTCTGGTTGCTCGGTAACGCTTCTAAGTGAACAGACCTCCGGTGGTAGCCTTCGGTATTGGCGTTGGCGATGTTGTTGGAAACAACGTCAAGTGCGTACTGGCTGGTACGCAGGGCGGATAAACCGAGCGAGAGATTTGGCATGGTTAACAGGTCTTTCCAAAGATATTCCCCGGGGTGACATCCTGGGTTTGACCATCAGCTCGATAGCTGTGTCCATCCAAATCGGTCTGCAGGACGCCGGCAAGGTATTTGCGATGGAACTCATGCGTGTAGTACAGCGATGCCTGATTCTGGATCAGCCCCGAACTCGCTTGCGTGGTTTGATTCAATACGTCGCGTCGAAGATCGTCCAAGTTACGGCGATCCGACGGCGACAGCGAAACGATAAAGTCGCGAATATTGTTGTAGACGGTTTGCGAATTTCCATTGATTCGCCGAAGTAAGACTTGACGTGCTTTGCCAACCGTGGCGGCGTGATCTTGCAGTTTCGCCGTGATCGGCCCGAGCGCGGCGACGTTCTCGTCAGTCGGGCCGCGTACACCAGCATGGGTCAGAATCTCCGTGGTGGCTTGATTCCACGCAGCGATCTCCGTCGCCAAGCTGGATTCCAATGCCAGATGCCGAACAACAAGAACGATCAGTTTCGTGTTCTCATGAGCGTCCGCGGTTTCTATCGGGTCCGCGGTTGTCGGATGATTCGTATCTATTTTTTGATCACTCATTTGTACAGCAGCCTTTTTCTCAGGAGATAGTCGTTAGAACATCCCGATTAAGCGGTGAACGTTTTGGTCGTCTGTGGTTTGGATGAATCGTTCCCATCATCATCCGGGGACGGATTCGACTTTTTATACTGCTGGACCAACATGTCGCTGATGCCTAGCGGCTTGGACTCTGCCAGGTGTTTGCCGATGAACAAGTCAAACATACCGCCGTACGTGTCACTGCTTTCTTCGCCAAAGAAACCACCGTTGTCGAGTGATTTGCGCATTTCTTTTAGCATCATCGAAAGGAAAACACTTTCGAATTCATTGCCGACCGACTCGATTTGCTCTTCGGTTGATTGCGAGTTGATTCCGCTCGCACCCGCGACGTCAAACATGAGCGGGGACATATTGCCAACTGGATTCATCGCCGACATCCTGTCGTAATTTGTTATTCGATAATCAGTTCCGCTTGCAATGCACCCTGGTTGCGCAATGAAGTCATGATATTGATCAGCGTATTGGGTGAAACGGCAAGCGTATTGAGAGCGTTGGCCAGATCGCCAACGGTCAACCCGCCACGCCAGAGGTTATAGGTGCCGCCCGATTCGACTACGTCCACGCTGGTGCGCGGCAACACGGTCGTCTCTCCTTGAGAGAAAGGTGCGGGTTGAGATGCAACGGGTGTCTCGTTCGTCGCGATCACAATATTCTCGCTGGCGAAGACGACACGTGAAATTTTGACATGATGTCCCAGCACGATCGTGCCAGTTTTTTGATTGATGACGACCCGTGCCGGCGTATCGGGTCGCACTCGCAAATTCCCGATCATGGATATGAACGTCGGCAGGCCTCGTTGAAACGTTCGTGGAACAGCGATTTCGACCGTTCCCGAATCGAGCGCGCGGGCGTGGTAGGGGAAGACGTCGTTGAGTGCATTGGCAATCTGGGTGGCGGTCGAATAGGCCTTGTTACGCAGTACCAATCGGATTCGACCGTTGCGGACTATTTGCTCGCAGCCGATTTCTCGCTCGACGATTGCTTCGCAGACGCCGACGGTCGGGTGATTTTTTTGCACACTCGCGGCATCGCCTTGGGCTGACACGCCGCCACCGACAATCGGACCTTGAGCGATTGCATAGATTTCATCATCGATCCCGCGCAAAGCGGTCTGATGCAGCGTGCCGCCGCGCAAGCTCGTAGCGTCGTCAGCGACCGAGACGGTGACCAAGATCGTTTCGCCTTTGCGCGCATACGCCGGAATTTTGCCAGAAACCAGCACTGCGGACATGTTCTTGGTGTTCACGTTTTGGATCTGCAAACCTTTTCGCAGAAAATAGTTTGCTGCCATCAAAATCGTTTGTTCTGCCTTGCCGCCCGTCCCGCTCAAGCCAAACACGAGACCTTCGCCCGAAACGTGATTGATCCGATCACCTTCGACAAACGTAATGTCTTTGACTCGGACCGAAGGGTCCAATCGGCCCGAGATCAATGGCGCACCGTTTTCAACGGCGGCAGAAGTGCCGGCGATCAGTCTGGGTGTTGGAGCGTTCATTCCCGGCAGGGAACTTGTGGCGTAGGCAGGAGGTAGGTTGGCAGGAATTGGTGCCCGCACAGCATTTGGCGTTTGCGTCGAATTGCGAGCCTGTTCCGGGCCCGGTGCTTGCGCAGACAAGGCGCAGCACAAACCTGCGGTGATCCAAACCACCAAGGTTGCTCTCGCGATATCACGCCAACAATTCATTGCTATTCGTTTGAGTGTGATGGGCTTGTTCGCCTTTAGAATGGCCACAATCGGTTCAGCTTTCGATTGAGCCATCCTTGATTGTTGAAGGCTTGTTCGGCGCCTTCGGCGTCGAGTTCAATTTTCAGGTCTGCGACTAAATGCGACGGCACGATGTTGTTGGGAAGCACATCCAAGTGTCGCACGATGCCGGACAGACGCAGTTCTCGGACGTCACCCTGTACCGAGATCAAACGGCGACCGGAGATGACCAAATTGCCGTTGGGCAACACATCCACGATCGTGACTGAAAACTTATCCGTGAATTGACGTTCGCTGCGAAATTCCGTGTCGCCGCTAAATCCACGCTGGTCGGTCGAATTGTGGCCCAGGGAGGCGTTGCCGGCACCGCCGCCTAACGAACCGCCGACGCCGTAATCGAATCCATTGCTCGAGGAGGAGTTGCCAGATTTATCGAGCGACCGTTCGTCACGGTTTTCGACATCGGTGCTTTCGTTGATCAAAACGGTCAGTAGGTCGCCTCGATTCCGTGCGGCATACTGCCGGTACTGATCGATTTGGTTGTCCGAACGCCGCTCGAACAGACTCTGCGCACTTGCGCGGTCCGATACGAATTGGCTGGCAACAATCAGGCTCAGTAACAAGACCGATTGGGTAGAAAAGAATTTCGTCATTATCGTAGAACTCCCGAGAGCGGAGTGAGTCTGGCTAAATTGTGATCCACCACGGTTGCGGTGAACTGTTTGTTTGAGCGTGTGTTCAAGATTGTGATTCGGTCCCCCACTTTGCCCGCTGACATCGCTTTGGCGTTTTTTAAGCGAACTTCGTTTCGGCCGAGGCTGACGATGACATCCAACATGTCGTTTCGTTGGATCGTTGGCTTGTTGTCAGTCGGCGCGGTGGCGATCGACGTGTTCAACAAGGCTTCGTTGCTGACGATGTCGCGTTTGGCGACCTGTCCAATCAATTGTTGCGGATCAGCAAAGTCGGCTTTGACAAGAATTGGGCGTTTGATCACCCGAAACATGCCCGCGTCGATTAACGTCCCTCGGGGGATTCGCGTCGTCGACAACGCCACTTCCATCGTCACGATGACCTGGGTGTCGAATGCCGCCAGGTATCGATTGCCGTTTGGTTGGGAAAAATCGACTTGAATCTGAGTCTTACCGATGGGTAGTTGGGGCTGCAACAGAACCGTGGTCGTGAAGTCGCTCGAGACCAAGTTTGCTTCGGCCGATTTGGTTTGTTGATCGTTGGTGATTCGTACCGAGACAGCGTCTCGATCAAGCCCAAACTGCCTAGCGATTTCTTGCGTAAACAGCGCCTCCAATACGACCCGCAGTTGTTTGCTGGATGTCGATCGCACCATGACCGCGCTGGGGCCCGCGACGACAAAATCGCCCCGTTGGTAGCCGTCGACCAACAAACGCATCTCGATTTGACGACGGGTGATCCAACGCTCGGCGGACACCTTGGGGACGGCGTCGTGATGAGCCGATTTCTGATGCCTGTTTTCCAGATCCGGCGGGTCCAGATCTAACGTATCCAGATCCAGCGCCAGGAGTTGCTGCCGCTCGACGGCGGTACCACCGGTGATGTCGGCAACATCGCCCAGGGTAATGGGTTGCCGCGTCACCGACACAGGAAACGTTTTTAGCGAGATTCGGAAGTCGATTGCGAACGCCTGAGAACAGGCGAAAGTGACCGCAACGCCAATCAAAAACCGCAGAATCGGTTGTGGGACAGTGCGAATCATTTATCGTACCAGGTTACTTGCCGATGACAGCATTTCGTCGCCGGCTCGGATGGCTCGTGAATTGATTTCGTAAGCGCGTTGAGCCGTAATCAATGAGACGAGTTCCGAGACGACTTCGACATTGGCACCTTCGACAAACCGTTGTCGAATCTGACCAAAGCCATCCTGTCCGGGGTTGCCCAGCGTTTCTGTACCCGACGCAGCGGTTTCGGCGAACAAGTTGCTGCCTAGATTTTGCAAGCCGGCAGGGTTGGCGAAACGGGCTAGCTGAATGGTCGGTCCGGTCGTCGAGACGCCGTTGACTTGGTAGCTGACGACACCGCCGGCGGAGATCGAAAGATTCGTCGCGTCGGCTGGAATCGAGACCTGCGGATCCAAGAAATAACCGTCGGAGTTGACGATCTGGCCTTGGCTGTTGGTCGAGAACGAGCCGTCGCGTGAATAGGCCGCCGTATTCCCTTTTTGAACTTTGAAAAAACCGTCTCCTTCGATCGCCATGTGCGTATCGATGCCGGTTTCCGTCGGCGAGCCTTGAGAAAAGATGCTGGTGGTGCCCACCGCACGCACACCACTACCGATCTGAAGCCCGATCGGTTTTGTCTGGCCGTCGTCAGCCGCCGCACCCGGCGGCGTGCTGGTATCGTAGATCAAGTCGGCAAAGTTAATGTGCTTCTTTTTGAAGCCCGTTGTGTTGACGTTGGCAAGATTGTTGGCGGTGTTGTCAATCAACAACTCCTGCGCGCGCATGCCCGTGGCGCTTGAGTAAAATGCTTTTAACATGTCTGGTTGGGTCCGATGGTTTTAGTGGCGCCTATGCACGAATGTATTCGCGTAACGATTCCGAAATAGCGCGGGTAGCTTTTTCGACAGCCTCGTGTTGGCGATTGTTGATGATCAAAGCAATCAGTTCTGATACCGGCTGGACATTGGATAGTTCGTGTTGAAATTGAGTGACTTGCACAGCCTGGTCACTCACCACCGAATCCTTGCCGGGAACAAATCCGGCGACGCCCACAGGTGTCAGGGTTTGGTTATCCTCAAACGAAAGGGTTTTGATTTTGCCAAGAGCGTTTCCGCTGGCTGAGATCGTTCCATCCGGCGCAATCGTTATTTCTTGATCCCCGATACTCGGATCTATCGTGATAGGACCCGAATCGCCTTGAAGAGGAAAACCCTCTTCGTTGATCAGAAGATTCGATTCGGGGTCGCGGAACAGCCGACCGTTGCGTGTGAGAAAGTCTTTGCCTTCATTGTCAAAGACAAAGAAACCGTCTCCACCGATCGCAACATCCAAGGGGCGGCCGGTCTGCGCCTGACGTCCCGGTGTAAAATCCGACGTGTAGTTTTCGATCTCGGGACCCAAGTCAATGTTTGCGTCCCTGTTCTCGAGATCGAACCGTTGATTGACGCCCGCCTGCAATCGGCGGTGACCACTGGTATTTGCATGCATCAAGTTGCTGGAGATGACCTCCTGCTGCTTGGCCAATATGTCAATTGCCGCAGCACCGCTGTACAGTCCGTTGATCATCTGTCTGAATCCTTTCGACAATGCGTCTTAATGCGCGGTGATCTTTACGTCATCGTGATCGTTTGCTGCAGTCATTCGCAGCTTTGTTGCTAGCCAAACCACTACCAATAGCCTCTCGCCAGCTATGGCTTTTGCTATCAAACAATGATGCCGGCATCTTGCGCAAGGCATCCATTGATAACGTTGGTCAATGCTTCACGGCGATGTTTGGCGGCTTGACGGTGATGTTTCGTTGCGAACGTGGTGAGAGGCGTCAAATGCTGGTTCAGCACTGCGGGTTCATAACGACGCAATCGACGCACTCATTGGGGCATCACCGCCGCACCGGCCGATTGCGACAAGTGGCTTTGACGGTTTTGCCAGTTACGACGTTGGTTCTCACCAGCAAGAGTATCGCGTCGTCAGGGGCTGAAACTTCAGGGGGTTAACCCTCATTCGACTCAAGTCGTCGTGTGCACTGTCAAGTCACCCCATGGCCACGACGATAAACCTTAACGGTCCCGTGGAGCAGAGGGGTTGTAACGGTTCAATGGTTTCCATTGGCCTGACCGGACGCGGCGGCAAATTGATAGCCACACAAATGGGATTTGCATCCCTGAAAAATGCGGGGCCTTCATCCCTGGAGTTGAACGATGGCAGACGAAGAAAC
>JABDKS010000604.1 GCA_013002105.1 Pirellulaceae bacterium
GATCTGAAATACCTCTAACCAGAAAATTTGCGAAAGATAGCGCGGTTCTGATCTGGGAAAAACCAAAGGGCAACTAGGCCTTTTCCTGCAGGCGATACATTTCGCGCCATGGCAAACTGATTCCACCGTCGATCGTTAGCACCGATCCAGTGATGTAATCACTGTTCGGATCGCATAAATAGACGACGCCGCGACCGATGTCTTGCGGAGTTCCCAATCGGCCCCAGGGCAACTTGGCACCTTCGGCTTGTAGAGTCTCTTCATTGAAAAACTTGCGTTCCCCTGGGGTGTCGATCCAGCCAGGATGAATCAAGTTGACGCGAATCCGATGCTGGGCCAATTCCACGGCAGCGGTTTTGGCCATTTGATTGTTGGCCGCCTTGGCCATGTTGTAGGCCATCGAACCCGGGATTGCGGTGAAGGAATGCAGCGAACCGATCACAACCATGCTGCCACCATTTCCGGCCTGGACCATTTTGGTGGCGCCGGCACGTACGAAGTAGTAAGCGCCCATCATTCCAACATCAATTGTTTTGCGGAATTCGTCAAAGTCTTGTTCGATGAACAGGTTGCGATCGCTGTAGACCGCATTGCTAACGACGATATCGACTCCGCCCATCAGTTCGACGGATTGATCGACCAGCGCTTCGATTTCTGACTGCCGCTGGAAATCCGCCTGAACCTTATGCGCTTTGCCACCCGCTTGGAGGCAACAGGCAACGACCTCGGACGCATCCTCCGAGTCTTCAGCTACCCGATAGTTGACCACCACTTCGGCCCCCGCCGAGGCCAGTTCGATCGCGGTTCCCCGACCGATTCCCCGCGTCGCGCCCGAAACGATCGCTCGCTTTCCAGTTAGGTCCGTCATGTCTCGATTGTCGCTGTTTGGCTCGATTCTGGTCAGCCACTCCGGCAATCGAGGTAGCTGGCAAAAATGCTATCCGATGCCGCTTTGCAGGTCGAACACCCTCTTTTTGAACGAATCCAAGCTATTTCTTGAAAAATATCTCTCAATGCTATCTCCGGGTGATTGATTTCTTTCACAATTGATAGAAAACTATCAACTGATTGACTTGTTCCTTCTCGTAGAGCTGATTTGGCTGGGCCTTTGACGACCGACATGCGACGGAACCGATTGCGGGAACTCGTTCAGGCGCGCGGTTTTGCTGCCCTTGGCGAGTTAGCGGAATCGCTGGAAGTCAGTGAGTCGACGGTCCGCCGCGATTTGGAACAACTGGAGCAAGAGGGCGTCGCGCAGCGGACCCACGGTGGCGCATTTTGGACTGGCGAATCGGACACGATGTCGATTTTTCAGACCCGGCGTGACGATTCCTGGGCGGCCAAGGCAGCCGTTGGGGCAGCTGCCGCAGAGCTGATCGAAGACCACGACACGATCTTGTTGGATGGTGGCAGCACGACCTACGAATTGGCCCGCCACCTGGTCGGCCGTCCTTTGCAAGTGGTCACCAACAGTTTGCCGGTCGCCCATTTGTTGTCGGCCAGCGAGTCGATAGATCTGGTCATGATTGGCGGCTGCGTTCGCGGACGCACCGCAGTCACGATTGGCCCGATGGCCGATTCAATGTTGCACAGCATCAATGTCGGCAAAGCTTTCCTGTCGGTGGCGGGTGTCACCGATCGCGGTTACTTCAACAGCAACATGATGTTGGTCGAAAGCGAAAGGGCGATGCTCGATTCCGCCGACCAGGCGATTGTCGTCACCGACAGCAGCAAGTTTGGCAAGGTGAGTTTGAGCCGGTTATGCGGGTTGCACGAGGTGCACGCCGTGGTCACTGACTCAAGCCTTGATTCGACCTGGAAAGAGCATCTGGAATTAGCGAGTGTCCAATTAGTGTTAGCTGAGACAGGAGTCAGGAATCAGGACTCAGGAGCCAGGACTTAGACACATGCGAACTGCATCGATTGACCGAAACCAGATCGAACAACTTGTCCGTTCCGCAATTCGCGGTGAAGCTGCAGGCGCGCCTAAAACGAATCATGCAGCTGCGCCGCGAAACAGCCATGATCCGCCGGGTTGGGTCAACGGCAAACCGAATTTACGAGTCAGTATTTCAGCGCGGCACTGTCATTTGACCGACGAGCACGTGGAGATTTTGTTTGGCCGCGGCAGTGTGCTGGAGCCCGACAAAGATCTGTACCAAGACGGTTTTTATGCGGCCAAGCAATCGGTGATGGTCGTGGGGCCACGCCGCCGCATGCTGCCGAACGTCCGCGTGCTGGGGCCGACTAGAAACTTTAGCCAGGTCGAGTTGGCTTTGACCGATTCGATTTCACTTGGCATCGACGCGCCGGTCCGTCACAGCGGCAAGATCGAAGGCACGCCGGGTTGCGTATTGG
>JABDKS010000084.1 GCA_013002105.1 Pirellulaceae bacterium
ACCCACAGCCGCAGTCACCCACAGCCGCAGTCACCCACAGCCGCAAACACCCAGAGCCATGGCCGATCACAACCGGCGACCCAGCGCGGCAACTACGCGTTCGCGGGCGTTTTGCGAAGCTGGATCCATTCGGTGTGAAAGGTGCCTTCTTTGTCGGTGCGTTGGTAGGTGTGAGCACCGAAGTAATCACGTTGGGCTTGCAGCAAGTTCGCCGGCAAACGTTCCATGCGGTAACCGTCGTAGTAGCACAACGCGGCGCTGAACGCTGGGACCGGGATTCCCATGATCGATGCGACCGCAACGACTTTCCGCCACTTCTCTTGCGCGTTTTCAACGGCTTTCTCAAAGTACTCCGTCAACAACAGGTTCTCCAAGTTTGGATCGGCGTCGAACGCTTCCTTGATACGATCGAGGAACTGGGCGCGAATGATGCAACCGCCCCGCCAGAGCAATGCGGCAGCACCGTAATCCAGACCCCAGCCATGTTCGGCTGACGCGGCTTGCAGTTGCACAAAGCCCTGGGCGTAGGACACGATCTTGGACGCATACAACGCTTGTCGGACTGCTTCGACGAACTCGGCACGATCACTGACCAACGCCTTCGCGATCGCTTGCATTTCCGGGTTCGATGACGCAGCGGGACCGTCCAGACTTTTGGAGGCGCGGACGCGTGCTTCTTTTTGAGCGGACAAACCACGAGCGAACACAGCGGTGGTGACCAGCGTGCTAGGAACGCCTAAGTCCAGCGCCAGTTGGCTCATCCATTTTCCGGTTCCTTTGGCTCCGGCGACGTCCTGGATCTTATCGACCATGAAATCGTCGCCGCCCTGGTCATCTTTGACGCTGAAGATATCACGTGTGATTTCGATCAAGTAACTTTGCAACTCGCCTTGATTCCATTCCTCAAACACGTCGTACAGTTCATCGTTGGAAAGTCCGCCGAGTTCCTTGAGCATTTGATACGCCTCGCAGATCAACTGCATATCGCCGTATTCGATGCCGTTGTGAACCATTTTGACGTAGTTGCCTGCACCACCACTGCCAAGCCATTCGCAGCATGGGATGTCGTTATTGGGGCCTACTTTGGCTGCGATCGATTGGAACATCTCCTTGATATGGGGCCATGCCTCGGCGCTGCCACCTGGCATTAAGCTGGGGCCCTTCAAGGCGCCTTCTTCGCCGCCGGATACACCACAGCCAACGTACAGCATGCCTGCTGCTTCGACCTGCTTGGTGCGTCGTTCGGTGTTTTGGTATTGTTCGTTGCCACCATCAATGATGATGTCGCCGGGTTCGCAGTGGGGCAAAAGTTGTTCGATCAGCGCGTCCACTGCGGGGCCGGCCTTGACCAACATCATCAGTTTGCGCGGTCGCTTGACTGCTTTGACAAATTCTTCGATCGTGTGGGTCCCAACGAAGTTTTTGCCTTTGGCGCGGCCTTCCATCAAGGCATCCACCTTGCTGGTGGTTCGATTGTAAACCGCCACCTTGTATCCGCGGCTCTCGACATTCAGTGCCAAGTTCTCACCCATCACTGCCAAACCAATCAGGCCAAAATCACAGTCGCCGCTCATTTCTTGTTCACACTAAATAGAGAGTCCACAAAATTGCCATGGTTGCCGGTTCATTGATTTGGTGCAGCAACCAACGCCAAGATTCTAAACCGTGCCGGCTAGCGTAAGAAGGCCCGCAGCAAACCTCCCAATGGTTATTTCCACCGCGTGACAGCCTGCACTGCCAATGCCAAAGTCTGTTTTGACGTCTGCAAGACACGCCCAAGCGGGGGCTTCGTTACGCAGTAAGTCGGTTTTAGGGCTCAAATAGTCGGGTTGTCCAACTCGACACACGATACCGCTAAGCTAGATTCCACGGAAATCTTGCGTTGACCTCTCAAATGCTACACCGTCGTACATATGCATACTGACCCGCTTGCCTGGCTGTTCCAAAGTATTTTGGCGCTGACAATCATCGCCTTGGTTGGATGCGGGCGTCCGACGAACTCAACAGACGTGGCGACCCGATCAACCCCTTCGCCGCCCCCGCCCCAAGCTATTGCGGGGGATCGTGTGCTGACCGCCGAAATGGCGCAGTCGAGTCACCGTCGGATGGTCAAGGAACTACGCAAGGTGGCCGCGGCCGCAGATACCGACAACTATTACTTTTCAAAAAACCGCCTGATCCACTTTCAAAAGCAACTCGACGCGGCAAAAACACGCGGTGACATGTTCGAGTACATGCGACTGAGCAACGAATTGGGTGCGATCACGATGCAGTTGGGCGACGTCACCGCGTCGCTGCAGCACTACCAAGATACCTACGCGCTGTTCGAGCAAATCAACAAGCAATCGCCTGGCAGTTTGCCGGAATCAGCGAAACATTCGCTGCTCTATTTCATGGGTGTTGCATCGCTCCGACAAGCAGAAGACGACAACTGCGTGAATTGCCGAACCGGCGAGAGCTGCATTCTGCCGATTCAGGGAACCGGTGTGCACAAGAACCGACGCGGTTCAGAAGCCGCGATGAATTATTTCCAAGAGGCATTGGAAATCGATGATTCGAACACGGCTGCGATTTGGCTACTGAATCTCGCCGCGATGACATTGGG